>JANNNL010000044.1:0-10803 GCA_031398525.1 Actinomycetes bacterium
CGATCGGTCGTCGCGTCGCGGAAACCGAGTTCGACCTGCTCGCCCTGCTGCCCGGCGGGCAGGAGCGCAGCGACCGGGGAATCGGTGCAGCGTCGTGAGCGGCCTGCACAACCGCCCCACCGCGGCGGAACTGGTCGCGGCCGTCGCGGAGTTTCTCGAAGGCGACGGCCGGATGGACTTCGAGGGTCGCTGAGGGACTCGAACCGGGATGCATCCGACGCAGGCAGCGCCTGCTCTATGGCGAGATGGTCGGCGAATGGCGGGCGTAGGGGCGTAGGTGGCTGGTGAGGGTGCGGCCGGTCGGGGTGGTGACGATCAGGGTTGCGTCGGGGAGGAGCTTGGCGGCCCAGCCGGGGGTGTGGAGGATTTGGTGGTGGCGGAGGCAGAGCGCGGCGAGGTTGGTGGGGTCGGTGGGGCCGAATTCGGTCCAGGGGATGACGTGGTGGACTTGGCAGTGGTTGATTGTTCGTCGGCATTCGGGGAAACGGCAGGTGCCGTCTCGGGTGGTGATGGCGGCGCGGAGGTGGTCGCTGATTTCTCGAGTTCTTCGGCTGAAGTCGAGGATTACACCAGCGCCGTCGGTGATGTAGCGGTGGATGTCGGCGTCGCAGGCGATGCGGTCGAGGACGGCGCGGGTGAGGGGTTGGCCGGTGATGCGGGTGGCGATGCCGGGGGCGCGTCGTTCGAGGACTTCGAGGTCGACTTTGACGATCAGCGCGGGGTGGTTGATAGCGAGACCGGTGCTCGCATGGTGGTCGAGATAGAACTGGCAGATCTCGGTCAACGCGTCGGCCCGGCGTTCGGCCGGGGTCCGTTCGGGTTCCCCATCGACGTCGTCGGTGACGGCGAGACGGATGGCGGCGTCGACGGTGTTGCCGGCGTCTTCCGACAGGGTGCCGTTGAGCGCGTAGCGGCCGTCGGGCAGGTTGTTGAGATGCAAGGACGGTGGTGGTTCGGTGGGTGGTTCGTCTTCGGACGTAATCACGTTCTTCCAATGCCGCATCACCATTGCGGTGTCGCTGGCACTCAATGCCGCGATTTGGGGGATCAATGTGGTTTCGTACTCAGCGAACTTCTCGACGTGGGAGTTGCGGATAGCGCCGAGGATCATTTCGAGTTGCCCGGAGCCGAGGGTGCCGTCGAGTGCGGCATCGGTGGTGATCGGCAGGTTGGCGAGTTTGCGGCCGGTGGCTAACAGTCTCGATGCGCCGGCATCGGAGTATGCGGCGTGGGCGGTGAGCCAACCTTTGGCGGAGACGGCGGCGTCGAGGGCCCAGTCGCGGGACTCGGCGAACCGGTGGGCGGCTTGGGCGAGCCGAACGCCGAGACGGTGGTGGAGCGCAGCGAGTTCGGCGAGGGCCGCGCCCGAGACCGGGATTTCGAGAGGGTCGACCGCTGCGGCGAGGTCCTCGAACATGCCCTAACTCTACTCGAACAGATGTTCCTGAATCAACAGAAAATGCCTATTTACCAGGACTAATGCAACCTTTGATGGATGTCTGCAGAGTATCGCCAGGACTGATGGATATCAGCGAGGCGCACATCGTCAAGATCTCGGGCCTGCCATCCCATCCCAGACGGCCACGGTGCCGACGGTTCAGCCAATGACCGCATGGAACGCCGCCGCGACCAGTAGCCCCGCATGGGTCGGATTGGAATTCGTCAAAGTGCTTCGGGCGGGCGTCGGCTGACGCGGGCTAGCTCCAGAGCTTGGCGGAGGCGATCGCCGCACCTTGGGAAAGGGCGCGCAGTTTCTCGAAGGCGACGGTCGGGTGCACCTCGGGGGCGTATGAGGCCCGCGACGAGAACCCGCAGTCCGACGAGGCGATGACCCGTTCGCGGCCGACCAGGTTGGCGTAGTGCAGGATGTACTGGGCGATCAGGTCGGGATGCTCGACGTAGTTGTTGGCGTGGCCGAGGAGGCCGGGCATCAGGATGCGGTCGTCGGGGAGCGCGATGTCCTGCCAGATCGTCCACTCGTGCTGGTGGCGGGGGTTGGCGACCTCGAAGCTGTGCGCCTCGCATTTGACCCGCAGCATGAACGGGGCGATGTACGACATGTCGAGGTCGGTCAGCCGGGGGCCGTGATTGAGGCCGTAGCAAGTGTGATGACGGATCCGGTCGGCGGGGATGTCGCGCAGGGCATGGTTGAGCACATCGATCTTCTGGTTGGCGCGGACCTCGCGCTCGGCGACCGAACGGGTCGGGTCGGTGAGGGTGTCGATCAGGCCCGGGTCGTCGATCTGCAGCACGAACCCGGCGTCGACGATCGCCTGGTACTCCTCGCGCATCGCGTCGGCGACCGCGGTGAGGTACTCGTCCTGGTCGCTGTAGAACTCGTTGCGTCCGTAGGTGTTCGGCGTCGTCGAGGGCATGAACACCTCGGTCACATGGTGGCCGGCGACGGCGGCGGAGAGATTGGCGATGTCGGTCTGCACGGCGGCGTGGCCGGCGTAGCTGACCGGGCCGGTGCACTTGATCCGCCGGAGCGGAGCGACGGTCGCCGAGTACTTCTTCATGTAGCCCTCGTAGTACTCGGGGAACATATCGACCTCGGCCTGCCACGACGGGGGCAGGCCTCCCGAGGCGTCCTGGTCGATCTCGAACCCGGCGAGTCGGTCCTTGACGTAGTCGACAAAGCTGGTCTTCGACATCTCGCCATCGGTGACGATGTCCACCCCCATCTCGACCTGGATTCGTACCCGGTCGGCGACGGCCTCGGTGATCTGCTGGGCGAGCAGGTCGGCGTCATACGCCCGCCCGTTCTCGCGCTCGCGCAGCGTGTCGAGCAACTCATGTGGCCTACCCAGGCTCCCGACGTGCGTCGTGAGGATGCGATCGGTACTCGTCTTCATCAAAGTCCCCTTGGCTGGTTCGGGCGTCCCGACAGTATGGGCGCCACCAGCGTGCCGCGCCAGAATCCCCTACCAGACGTCGCCGTCGCGCCAGTCGCAGGTGAGTTCGGCGGTGGGGTCGACGACCGCGGTGAACGCCTTCGATGCAGACAGGACGTAGATGCAGTCGTCTTCCTCGGGGGTCCGCACAATGCCTACGGGGGTGATTGCCGAGGTCGGGCCGGCCCACGGTCTCCAGCCGTGGTGTTCGTACATCGCCACGGCCTCATCGGTAGCCCCGAGCGCGCCCAGGTCGTAGGTGACGTTGATGATCCGTTCGAGCGGGTCCATCAGCTGCCCGCCGATGCCGCAGCGTTGCCAGTGCGGGCGGACGCCAACGCCTTCGACGTAGCCGGTTCGCCACGCCCTCCCTTGGTGGATCAGGCGTCGTTGAATCAACGACGCGTGCCCGACGACCTGGTCGCCGCAGATGGCGACCGCGTGCATGCCGCCGAGGGCGTGTTCCCAATCGTGATCGGTCATGTCGTCGAACACGGCGTCGAGTAGCAGACGGCAGTCAGCCAACGTCGAGACCGCGAACTCCGATGTGTGGCCGACGAGGAGCGACAACTCGACGGGAACCGAGTCGTGAAGGATCGAGAATGACGACGTCTGCATCGTGCGTGTGCTCGAAGTGGTTATCGAGCGTAGCGAGCGCGCAACTCACGCTTCAGCAACTTACCGGTGGGCACGCGGGGGAGTTCATCGACGAAATCGACGGTGACCGGACACTTGTAGTGCGAGAGTCGGTCGCGGCAGTAGGCGATCAACTCCGCGCTCAACGCCGGTCCGGCGGTCGACGGTGACGTGGGGACGACGACGGCCTTGACCTCTTCGCCGAGGTCGTCGTTGGGTACACCGATCACGGCGACATCGACGATCGCCGGGTGCATCGTCAGCAGATTCTCGACCTCCTGCGGGTAGATGTTCACGCCGCCCGAGATGATCATGTGCGAGATGCGATCGGTGAGATACAAGAATCCCTCGGCGTCGACGTAGCCGACGTCGCCGAGGCTGCTGAACCCCTGCGCGTTGTGGGCGCTGGCGGTCTTGGCCGGGTCGTTGTGATACTCGAATGGCGTTGCTCCGGCGAACCAGATCTGCCCGGCCTCGCCCGTCGGCATCGGTGTGCCGTCCTCGTCGAGGATGTGCAACGGCCCGAGCAATGACCGACCGACGGTCCCCGGGTGGGTCAGCCAGTCCTGCGGGCCGACGTAGCAAAACCCGTTGCCTTCGCTGCCCGCGTAGTACTCGTGGATGATCGGCCCCCACCAGTCCATCATCTGCTGTTTCACCTCGGCGGGGCACGGCGCCGCAGCGTGGACCACCATCTGCAGCGACGACAGGTCGTACTTCGCTCGAACGTCGGCGGGGAGCTTGAGCATTCGCACGAAGTGGGTCGGCACGAACTGCACGTGGGTCACTCGGTGGCGCTCGATTGCCGCGAGCACCTGCTCCGGATCGAACTTCTCCATCACCACGACGGTCGACCCGAGGCGTTGAGCGGCGGTCGACCAGCCGAGCGGCGCGGCGTGGTAGAGCGGGGCGGGGCAGAGGTAGACCGTGTCGGCGTTGAACCCGAATAATCCCTGTACAAGCCCGACAAATGCGGTACCGCCCTGACCGTACGGAACCCCTTCGAGATCACGCAGAATTCCCTTCGGGCGCCCGGTGGTACCCGACGAGTAGAACATGATCTGCCCCTCCTCCTCGTGGGCCAACGGTGCTGCGGGGTAGGCGTCGACCGTTGCCTCGTAGGGCTCAAAGTCATCGACCACCCCACCAATCATCAACCGAGTGGTGACGGCCCCGAGGTACGGCGCGAGGTCGGCGGCCACCGAGGCCAACGACGTCGAGGTCACTAGGGCGACCGCCCCACAATCCTCGATGATGTAGCCCGTTTCTTCGACCTTCAGATGCCAGTTGATCGGGGTGACATAGAGTCCCGAGCGCTGCGATGCCCAATAGACCTCGAAGTAGCGCGGGTGGTTGTCGAGCAGGATGGCGATGTGATCGCCAGGTCGCAGGCCACGGTCGTAGAACAGCTGGGCCAACTGCTGCGAGCGAGTATTGAGTTCGGCGTACGACACCGACTCGCCGCTACCGGTCATGATCGTCGCCGCATGATCGAGGGTTGCGTGGTCTCCGGGATGCATCAGCGGTCCTTGTTCGGCATGTGGGTCCTCTGAGAGGAGCGGTCTGTGCTTGGCATATCAGCTCTATCAGATACTGCCGACCGGACGCCCCGTCGTACACTCGACGACGTGGGACGGCCGGTGATCGAGCGACGGGCGAGCTATGGCGCGCATAGCCCGGTCGTTGGGGAGCGAGGCGAGAAGACGCGCGAGTTGATTGTGGAATCTGCGCTGCGTGAATTTGCCGGACGCGGCTTCCACGAATCGTCGGTCGACGATATTGCCACGGGGGCTGAAGTCTCGCGGGCGACCTTGTATCAGTACTTCGAAAGCAAGGAGGCCCTCTTCATCGAGCTCATCGAGGAGAGCGGCGAGTCGTTGCTCCGCCTGCTCGAATCTCTGGGCCCGCTCGGTCCAACGGCCGAGGGATTCGCGGGCCTATCGGCGTGGGTGACCGCATGGACCGATGTGTTCGACCACTTCTCAACGGTGTTCGTTGAGTGGGCGCGGGTGAACTCGCCGGTCACCCCGTTGCGGATTCCCCTCGACCGGTTCTCGCGAACCCACACCCGCCGGCTCGGCCGGCACCTTGTCGCCGCGGGCCTCGACGACGAGCGGGCGGCGGCCTGCGCGACCGTGATATTGGCGGTGTTGGAACGGGCCAACTACGTGCGCGACGTGTATTGGCCGGGCGAACGCCGCCGGGCTCGGTTCGTCGCCGACGTGGCAATTGCCTTCCAGCGGTACCTGTTCCCGGGGACGCCAGTCGAGGTCGTAGCGTCCGACTTGGCTGTAGCCGAGCGTTCGGTTCGTCTGCTGATGAACAGTGCCGTGCCCGACGTGCCGACATCGGACCGGCTGGTCGGCCTGCGCACGCAGGGCCGCCAGACCGTCGGACGGCTGCTGCAGGCCGCCAGTTCGGTGTTCGCAGCCACCGGATTCCAAGCGGCGACGGTCGAACAGATCGTCTTCGAGGCGGGGGTGGCTCGGGGCACGTTCTACAAATACTTCACCGACAAGCTCGACGTCTTGATGGCCCTCGCCACCGACGCGGCCCACGTTCATCTGGCCCTCCACGACCTTGGAGAACTGCAGGGCCGTGACGCGTTGGTCGAATGGCTCGACCGGCTGTTGGCATTCGGCACGCCGCATCGCGCCGTCTTGCGGGCGTGGACAGAGCGCGTGCCCGATCAGGCCGACCTTCGAGGCATGGCGTCGAGCACCGGCATTGCCTCCCGCGACCGCTTGGCGACGTTCCTCATCAACGGCGAGGCTCCGGTCAGCACAACGAGCGCTGCGATGATGTTGATGGCGCTGATCGAGTTCTTCCCCCAGCGGGCGTTGCACCTGCAGGTGCCGTCGACTCCTGCCGAGATGCATCGTGAGGTGCTCGCGTTTGTCGAGATCGGCATGCTCGGCGAATTTAGGGACCCGTGACCGACGAACGACGGCTACGACTCGGGTGCTCGGGTACGTGCCGATCGCCCAGGGTGCCCACTTCGAGAGTTGCACCAAGGCTCGCAACGCCGAGCGGCAGCCGGTCACGGCATCGACATCGCTGCGGTGTCGGGAACTTACCCATGACTCACCCCGATCCGCGGGTGCGCACCGACAGTCATGCGCCCTGGAAGTCGTCGCTGCCGCGTGCCGCGACTTAGGGACCAACCTGATCACGCTGTGAACGGGTACTCGCGATCCTCGCCCGGCGGCTGATCGATCAGGTGGCAGTGAACGGATGCGCGGCGGGTTTCACAGGGCCGTTGATCGCTCACGGCCTGAGGGCTGATGAAGCCACCGGCGTCGCCCGATGGCTTGGGCGGTGCTCTCCGAGGGTGGATGAATCCGCCGCGGCCCGGTATGGCAACGTGGTGGCCATGACCAGCAGCAAGCCGACTCGACATCTGCTTCCCGGGGCGCAACTCGTCGCCGAAGGGCGGTCGGCCGCGCCGCGGCCTGCTCCGCCGTCGGCGTTCCTGCGCCAGCATGGTGCCCATTCCGAGGTGGAGTTCAAGCGTCGCCAACGCGATGCGGGCACGGTGATGTACCACATGCATGTCGGGCTCTCGACGTGGGTGGCAACCGAGGCGGCGTTGGTCGAGGTGCACCAGGCGCTGGCCGCCGAGGGCCATGCGGTCGACCGATTCGGATTGGCGCTCGACCGGGCGATGGGGGTGCCCGAGAGCGAGCGGCACCTGACGGTGAAGGAGACCGGGCCGCGTATCGGCATCGAGGAATGGGTGCGCCTCGGCGAGGCTGCTCCTATCCAGCCGCACCTCGGCGACTACATGATCGGGTTCCCCGCCGGGTTCCAGAACACGCTGCGGGCACTCGCCGCGGGCGTGACAACGATCGGCAACGTCGGACAGTACACGGCATACGACTTGCTCGGGGGATCCGACGAGATCCTCGTCACCGAGGAGTCGGTGCGGGCGCTCGCTGCGATCGGAGCGTTGCGCGATCATGGGACGCTGGCCCATTCGAACCTCGAAGACGGCTCGGGTACGCAGGCCACCCACTTCGGCTCGTACGTCGGCTGGGCGGCGTTGGAGCTCTATGTCATCGAAGAGTTGATCGGGGCGCGGCTGGCTCACTGTTTTGGCAACACGATCCAGAACCCCGAGCATCGGGCGATCGTCCACTTCGCCCTCGATGATCTGCGCGGTGGCGACTCGATCGGATCGATGATCTACGGCAACACGGTCGACCACCGACCGGGGGCGTGGGCGCGCAACATCGCCGCGGTCGCGGCCCAACTCACCTGCGACATTGCCCTGCAGATCCGCCGTCCGACCGGGCATGCGGTCAACCCGGTGCCGTTGACCGAGGCCGAACGAATTCCGAGCCCGGCCGAGATTGTCGAGGTCCATCTGCTCGCCCGCGAGATCGAGCGTGAGGTGCGCAAGGCCCCGAATCTGTTCGACTGGGAACGGCTGGAACTTCTCGGGGCGACGACCGCGACGTATGCGGTGGCGTTCCGTGATCGGGCGTTGGCATCGTTGGCCGCCGATGATGGCATCGATGTTCGCGACCCGGCCCAAGTCCTGCTGGCGCTACGCCGCATGACGATGGGGGAGTTGGAGCAACGGGTCGATCTGACCGCCCCGACCGAGGTCGCCGCGCTCGAACCATGGAAGTCGTCGAACGTCCGTCGCCTGGCCGACCGGTTGCGGGTGAACGCCCCCCGCCTCGACGGCCACCGAGTGGTGCTGGCCGTGTTGGAAGTGCACGACCTGGTCCGCGACGCGCTCGCCCGGGTGTTGCCGACCGCCGGGGCCGAGGTCATTCTGCTCGGCTCGAACACCTCGATCGATGGTGTTGCCCGCGCCGCCAGCGACGAGGACGCCGACGCCATCGTGCTCGCCGTCTACAACGGCAACGCCTTGGCCGTCGGTTCGCGGCTCACCGATGCGGCTGCCCGTGAGGGCTGGTCAGGTCGTCTTTTCATGGGTGGCATTCTCAATCAGGACACGGGCCTGGCCCTCCCGATCGACGCTCGCCCCGGCCTCGCCAAACTCGGCATCCACTGCGTGGAGCGCGTCGAAGACCTGCTGGCGCTGCTGGCCGACCGTCGCTGAGACGCCGGCCCGACGCGCTACACCGATGGCTCGTCGTACCAGGTGGTGGCGATCTGACTGAGGGTGGCGAACCACACGTCGTCGTGGGCCGCCATGTACTCGACGAAGCGCTCAAACATCAAGAACGCGTGGGCCCGGGCGATGGTCTGCGGGTGCACCGTGAGGGTGAATACGCCGCCGGGCACGCGCTTGTAGGCGAAGTCGAAGTGGTCCTTCCAGCGGCGGTAAATCGTTTCGGTGTCCCCCATTACGCCGTCGCGCGGGGTGTGCTCGATCGCCGGAAAGTCGTCAAGGAACCATGACACGGGGATCTCGATGATCGGACTTGGCTCGCCGAAAGTATTGCCCCGTTCGCGATCGATCGAGACCACCGGGCGGGGCCGATACGCCTCGAAGTCGCGACCCATCAGCGAAGAATCCCACGCGAACCCGAACTCTTCGAGCAGGCCGAGCGTGTGATCCGAGAAGTCCCAGGCCGGTGACCGGTACCCGTTCGGGCGACGCCCGACGAGTCGCTGGTGCTCGGAGATCTGTAGCGCCAACAACCGGCGCTCCTCGTCGAAATCGAGCTTCGGAATCTGCTCGTGATAGCAACCGTGGGCCGCCATCTCGTGGCCGGCGTCGACGATCGCCACACACTGCTTCGGGAACGTCTGCAGGGTGTGTGACGGTGTGCACCATGTGGCGCGGATGCTGCGGCGGGCGAACAGATCGAGCAGCCGGGGCACGCCCACCTCGGCCCCGAACTCACCTCTCGACAGATATGTCGGCGAGGTAACGCCGAACGTCCCCATCCACAAGCAGTGAGCGTCGAAGTCGGCACCGATCGAGATGGCCAGCCGCTTGCCCGCCGGGAGTTGCAGCGGCATCAGATTGCTCTCGGTTGGAACACATACGGTGAGGCCATGTCCGGGAGGATAGGGAGTGCGCTGCTCCCTGGCTTGCGGCGAACCGCCGGCATCGGCCCGCACACGGCGTTCATCTCCTGTAACCAGGTGATCCTGCGCGCTGCACCCGGGCCGAAGTGTGCGGGACCACCCGGCGATCCACCTCGGATTGTCGAGCGGCACTACCGGGCACATGCCGATGGACCGCTCCGAGCCTGCGGGAGTTGCGTCGCGGGCGTTCTTGACCACTCCGAATCGACGCTACTCGACCCGATAGGTAACCCATACCTGATCTGGTGCGAGGGGCGAAGTCAGTCAGGGTTGAGTGAGCTGGCGTACAGCCCATCGAACGCGAGTCCCCATGGCGGTCGGAGAAATCCCAGCGCCCGCACATCTTCGAACCACTGTGAAAATGGGGACCGCTGGGAGAAGGTGCCTCCCCCAAGCACGCGACTCAGGCGCAGCAATGCTTGTTCGGCGAGCTCGGCAACCGCCTGTTTGGCTCGCGATGCAGCATGGGATGCCGTCACCGCGTTGCCGGTCTCGAGTGCCCGCAGAGCTCCTTGGAAGGCCTGTTCTGCGAGCCAGTGCTCGCTATCGGCGCGTGTCCATTCGGTCTGCTCAAATGCGCGCAGGGTGCCGGCTCGTTCGATGATCTGCGCGCGGGCCGTCCGGACTGCCTCGTCGAGAACGCCCAGAACGACAGCGGTGAACATCAACGCGTTGAACGGGGCCGCCTGTTGGGCGATTTCGCCGAGCGGGCCATTCCACGAGAGCCTCGTTGCAGGCATGTCGACCAGTCGCATGGCATGACTCTGAGTTGCAGCCATCCCCATCCCATCCCATTCGGCGGTCAGGGTCATGCCAGCGTCGCGTTCCCATGGGTGGTCGCGGACATCGAGAACGAAGATCGCCGGGCCCTCATCTTCACTCGGTAGGGCAGTGGTGATCATGAAGGACGTGACTCCGGATCCACTCCCAAAGTGCTTGTCGCCCGTAATCCGATACGTATCACCGGGGACGCACGTATTGAGATCAAAATCTGGGCGGGCGGCTGAGCGGGTCTTGGCGATATCGCCGCCGCTTCCGGGCTCCGAGGTGATGGTCCCCCACTGCTGCCCGGACATCGCCGTCGCGAACACTGCCTGGCGTTGCTGTTGCCACCGATCGTCGGGGTAGTCGTTGAGCAGCCAGAACGACACGACGGTCGGATGCATCGAGGCAACCAACGCGACCGACGGATCGCCTTGAGCCATGGCCCGGAGGATCTCAGCCATGGGCCGAGCGCTGGTCCCGAGACCATCCCAGCAGC
>JANNNL010000464.1:0-13296 GCA_031398525.1 Actinomycetes bacterium
GTCGGCGTTCGCTGCGCTCATGATCCGACCACGCCAGCGAATCGGGTGGCGATGGGGTTCGGGGGCACAGCCCCCGTGCAGAACGGAGAAGACGATGAGTAACTGGACAACACTGGCCGACAAGGGCATTTCGTCGAAGATCCCCGACGGTGCCATCGGCGACAAGTGGAACTCGTACAAAGAGGAAGCCAAGCTCGTCAACCCAAGCAACAAGCGCAAGTTCAAGGTGCTGGTGGTCGGCACCGGCCTGGCCGGGGCATCGGCGGCGGCCACGCTGGCCGAACTGGGCTATCAGGTCGAGGCGTTCACCTTCCATGACTCGCCCCGCCGGGCCCACTCGATCGCCGCCCAGGGGGGCATCAACGCGGCGAAGAACTACCAAGGTGACGGCGACAGCGTCCACCGGCTGTTCTACGACACGATCAAGGGTGGCGACTTCCGCGCCCGTGAGGGCAACGTCCATCGCCTCGCCGAGGTCTCGGTGAACATCATCGACCAGATGGTCGCCCAGGGCGTGCCGTTCGCTCGCGAATACGGCGGCCAGCTCGACAACCGCTCGTTCGGCGGAGCCCAGGTCAGCCGGACATTTTACGCCCGGGGTCAGACCGGCCAGCAGTTGCTGCTCGGTGCCTACCAGCAGCTCTCACGCCAGGTGGGCATGGGCAACGTCAAGTTGTGGACGAAGGTCGAGATGGTCGACGTGGTCACCGTCGAGGGTCGCGCGGCGGGCATTGTCACTCGTGATCTGGTCACCGGTGAGGTCAAGTCGCACTCGGGTCACGCCGTGCTGTTGTGCACCGGTGGTTACGGCAACGTGTTCTATCTGTCGACCAACGCGATGAATTGCAACGTCACCGCGGCGTGGCGGGCGCACCGCCAGGGTGCGTTCTTCGCCAACCCGTGCTATACCCAGATTCACCCGACATGCATCCCGCAGGCCGACGAGTTCCAGTCGAAGCTGACGCTGATGTCGGAGTCGCTTCGCAACGACGGCCGGGTGTGGGTACCCAAAAACCCCGACGAGAAGCGCCCCTCGGCGCAGGTTCCCGAAGGTGAGCGCGACTATGTGCTCGAGCGGCTCTACCCGTCGTACGGCAACCTCGCCCCGCGCGATGTGTCGTCACGGGCCGCCAAGCGTTCGGTCGATTCGGGCCGGGGCGTCGGTCCATTGAAGAACGGCGTCTATCTCGATTTCGACTCGGCGATCGGTCGGCTCGGCGAGGACACGGTGCGCGAACGCTACGGCAACCTGTTCGAGATGTACGAGCGGATCTCGGGCGAGAACCCGTACAAGCAGCCGATGCGCATCTACCCGGCGGTCCACTACACGATGGGTGGATTGTGGGTCGACTACGAGCTGATGACCTCGATTCCCGGCGTGTACTCCCTGGGTGAGGCCAACTTCTCGGATCACGGCGCGAACCGCCTCGGCGCGTCGGCGTTGATGCAGGGCTTGGCGGATGGCTACTTCGTGATCCCATACACGATCGGCAACTACCTCGCCCCGATGCTGAACAAGTCGGTGCCCGGGGTAGAGCACGAGGCGTTCAAGACGGCCGAGGTTGCGGCGACCGCCCAGTATCAGGGCTACTTGAACATCAAGGGCACCCGTTCGCCCGACTACTTCCACAAGGCCCTTGGCAAGATCATGTGGGACCAGTGCGGCATGGAACGCACCGAACAGAGCTTGCAGAAGGCACTGTCCGACCTACCCGCGTTGTACGAGGAATTCCAGAAGGACCTGCGGGTTCCCGGCGACGACGCCATCAACCAGACGCTCGAAAAGGCCGGTCGCGTCGACGACTTCTTCCAACTCGGGATGTTGCTGTGCCGGGACGCATTGGAGCGCGAGGAGTCGTGCGGCGGTCACTTCCGCGCCGAACATCAAGAAGAGGACGGAGAGGCCAAGCGCGACGACGAGAACTTCGCCCACGTCGCGGCTTGGGAATGGACGGGCGACCCGATGCAGTCGACCCGCAACGTCGAACCCCTCGAATACGAAGCCGTCCACCTCGCGGTCCGGAGCTACAAGTGAGTCATCTCAACAACATCACCCTGAAGATCTGGCGCCAGAACGGTGCGTCCGATGCGGGCCATTTCGACACGTTCCAGGTCGAGTCGATCAGCGACGAGGCGTCGTTTCTCGAGCTGCTCGATGTGCTCAACGAGCGCCTGATCTCCGAAGGTTCCGAGCCCGTCACGTTCGACTCCGATTGCCGCGAGGGCATTTGTGGCACGTGCGGTCTCATGATCAACGGCCAGGCCCACGGCCCGCAGAAGTCCACGGCGACTTGCCAGCTGCACATGCGCAAGTTCTCCAGCGGCGAGACGATTGTCGTCGAGCCGTGGCGGGCCTCGGCGTTTCCGATCCTCAAGGATCTGATGGTTGACCGCTCGGCGTTCGACCGGATCATCGAGTCGGGCGGGTTCATCACCGCCGTCACCGGTGGGGCCCCCGATGCCAACCTGATCCCGATCCCCAAGCCCGTTGCCGACGCGGCGATGGACGCAGCCGAGTGCATCGGTTGCGGCGCATGTGTCGCCGCCTGCCCGAATGGTGCGGCCAACCTGTTCACCGCCGCCAAGGTGTCGCATCTCAACCTGCTGCCTCAGGGCCAGGCCGAGCGCTTCAAACGGGCCGAGAACATGGTCGAGACGATGGACGAGTTCTTCGGGTCGTGCACCAACCATGGTGAATGCGAAGAGGCCTGCCCGAAGTCGATCTCGATCGACTTCATCGCCGTGATGCACGCCGACTACCGCAAAGCCAAGTTCAAGAACCGCAAGTCCCTCTCCCGCACGTAGGTCGTTCCACCCAATCCTCTTGTGCGCTGGAATATCATTGTTGGTACATTGGTGGTATGGCCAAGAAGAAGCTCACAGTGACGGTCGATGAGTCGATCCTCGACGATCTCAATCGTCTCGGCTTCGAGAACGTCTCGGCGACCGTAAACGAGGCCCTGGCCTCGATGATCGAACGGAAGTTACGTCTGGAAGCGCTGGGCCGGCTCGCTGATGACTTGCTCGCGGCAAATGGCGGACCCCCGACTGCGGCCGAGATGGCAGCTGCCGACGCGGTGTTGGATGAGCTTGAATTCGGTCCTGCGGCCACCCGGCCAGAAGCGGCATGAGCGAGCCCGCAGTCGTCCTGGACTCCGAGGCGCTTTCGATACTTTCAGGACGGGCGTCGCCAGAACAGCGACGGCTTGGGGTGCTTGTCGAACGTACCCGGCGTCGCTCGGGCCGCGTTGTTGTTCCTGCTGTGGTCTGTGCTGAGGTGTGCCGCGATGCCTCTCGCACCAGGGCCGTCGAGTCGCTTCTGCGACGGTTTCCTGCTGATGAGGTCGGAGGTATCGAGATACTCGACACCGATCTTTCCGTTGCCAAGGAAGTTGGCGCGCTGCTTGGCGTCGCTGGCCTCGGATCCGAAAATCTTGCGGACGCTCACGTGGTCGTTGCGGCCGTGCGTTGCGGCGGGGCAATAGTCGCAACATCGGACCCGGGAGACATCCGAGATCTTGCTGATCACCGGCCAGCCGTCCGCATCGTGACCCACAGATGTTGATGCGAGCCCCGAAGCGCGCCATCGACCGTCTGGGGGCCACCGCAGGCTGCGAGCAACAACGCCGTCAACGCTGCTAGTCCGATGGTCCGTGCGTTCGTAGCGACCCCCTCGATACCCGATCCTGGATGACTAGTCGTTGGCGACACCGGCGACGTCCCCGGTGTCGCCAGCTCTGGTTAGCCGTGCAGCGCGGTCCGTAGGCGCGAGGCGACGTCGGTGACCATCTCGGTACCGCCGGCAAGGACGCCCATCATGTTGACGGCACCGTGGATCAGGCCGTCATAGCGCTTCATCTCGACCGTGCCGCCGTTGGCGCGCAGCGCTTCGCCGTAGGCCTCGCCCTGGTCACGCAGCGGGTCGAACTCGCAGGTGGTGATGAAGCACGGTGGCAGGTTTGCCAAGTTGACGTTGAGCAGCGGTGAGGCCAGTGGGTCGGCGAGTTGATCGTCGTTGATGTAGTGGCCCATGAACCACTCCATGCCCTTCAACTCCAGGAAGTAGCCCTCGCCGTTCTCGATCATCGAGCCACTGCGATCGGCCATGTCGGTCGCCGGATAGATCAGCGCGGCGAACGAGATCGCCGGGCCCTGGTTGTCGCGAGCCATCTGACTGACGACCGCCGAGAGGTTGCCGCCGGCTGAATCGCCGCAGACGGCGAGGCGCGATGCGTCGGCGTTGAGCGAGGCGGCGTTGGTGGCGACCCACTCGGTGGCGGCGTAGCAGTCATTCGGGGCGGTGGGGAAGCGGAACTCCGGGCCCATGCGGTAGTCGATCGACACGACGACGGCTTCGGTGTCGCGGCAGATCGCGCGGCACGGGTTGTCGTGGGTGTCGAGGTCGCAGACCACCCACCCGCCCCCGTGGAAGAACACGACGACGGGGAACGGACCGTCACCCGATGGGGTGTACACCCGGGCGCCGATCGTGGCGCCGTCGACCGGGATCGTGATGTTCTCGACTGAACCGACCGGGATCGACTCGCCAGCCAACGCGGCGATCATCGGCCCGCCGGCGCGAGCCTCTTCCACGGTCGACTGCCAGATCGGCGGCGCACCGGCGGCCGCCATGCCCTGGAGCAACATCTCGACATCGGGGCTGAGCGGCATGGGAAGTCCTTCGCGTAGGTTCGTGAGATTGAGGTGCGCCGATCGTAGAACGTCGACCCGGCCCGCGGTGCACTGCCGAGATCCCTCGCATTCGCCCAACGCGCCGTAAGGTTCGCCGGTTGTCTCACATGGAGGTTCGCGGTCGATGTCACTCAGAATCGGATTGATCGGTGCCGGGGGAATGGGTTCGTTCCACGCTCGAACGTTGGCCGCGATGGGCGACGTCGAAATGGTGGCGATCGCCGACCTGTTCGGAACTGCCGCCGCCCGACTGGCCGCAGAGGTCGGCGGGACGGCCTCGCTCGACTGGCGCGACGTCATCGCCGCCGATCTCGATGGCCTGGTCATTGCCTCCCCGGCCGAAGCACACGAGGAGCAAGCCCTCGCCGCTCTCGCCGCCGGGATTCCGACGTTGTGTGAGAAGCCGCTGGCGGTGACGGCCGAGCAGTGCCGTCGGGTGGTCGACGCCGAGGTCGCACTCGGGCATCGGCTGATCCAACTCGGCTTGATGCGGGTCTACGACCCGGCCCACGTCCAGGTCGCTGCGGCAATGGCCGAGTTGGGTCCGGTCCATCATCTGCGCTGCACTCACCGCAACGTCCATGCCGTGCGTCGGTCGGTGTACGGCGCGTTCACCGATTCGATGGTCCACGACGCCCACACGGTCCGGTCGCTGACCGGGCGCGAGGTCATCCGGGTAACGGGGTTCGCCGCCGGTGCGTCAGACGCCATCGCTCACGGATTGATCGTCGCCGAGTACGAGGGCGGAGGCCACGCGACGATCGAGTTCTCGGAGCGCAGCTACGCCTACGAGGTCGGTGTCGAAGTCGAAGCTGAGCTGGGCGGAGTTGTGATGGCCCTGCCGATGCGGCCCATCCTCCGCCAGGACGGCACTCGCATTGTCGACATCGGCAACGACTGGTTTGCCCGCTTCGCCGAGGCCTACGTGATCGAGGCCGACGCGTGGGTCGCTTCGCTACGCGCCGGCGTGGTGTCGGGTCCGTCGGTGTGGGATGGCCTGATGGCCCAAACCATCGTCGAAGCCGGGCTCGCCTCGATCGCGTCCGGCGGCCCGATCACCCTCGACCGCCCGGCAACCCCGGCGCTCTATGGCTGATCTGTTTCGGCGGTGCTCCCAACTATTCGCTCTTCGCTGCTCTGACGGCCGTCGATGCGTCCAATCGGCAATAGCTGGGAGCATTACCGACCGCGTGACGACTCGTTGAACAACTCGATTCCGGCGGCCCGGGCGATCGCGCGGTAGTCGGCGGCCAGCGAATCAAGCGTGGCGTGGGCGTTGAGCCCGCTCGGATTGGGCGCGATCCACAACTCGGTGTCGGCGATCCGCTCGGTCTGCAGCCCAGCCGCGGCCGCAGCCCGGCCGAACGCCTGGCGATAGGCCGTCAGCCCGAGCACGGCGACAACCTTCGGCGCCGTCCGGGCGACGGTGTCGTGGAGGCGCTCGGCCCCGGCCAGCAACTCGGCCTTCGTGAGTTCGTCGGCGCGGGCCGAGGCCGTGGGGACGATGTTGGTGATCCCGATGCCTCGGTCGACCAGGTGTTGGTGATCGGCCGGATCCATACCCTTCGATGCATCGATTCGCCGGTCGGTGATGCCTGCTCGATACAGCGCGGGCCAGAAACGATTGCCCGGACGAGCGAAGTGGGCATTGACCGCCGCGGTCCACAGCCCTGGGTTGATCCCGACGAACAACAGCCGCAACCCCGGCCCGATCAAGTCGTCGGCCGTCGCCCCGTTGAACCGTTCGAGTTCCGCTCGTTTCATGCCGTTGACCATAGGCGCAGGTGTCGATGCCGAGACGCGGCGGGCTCCGGATGGGCTCCGTGGCGTTTGTGCCAGCACACAAACGTTGTGTCGATGTATGTGCTGGCGCAAACCCGTCGCTGGCCTCGATCAGCGCTCTATGGTCGCATCCGTGACCGATCTGCCGATTGAACCGCCGACCACGGAACTTGCTGGCTGGGCCGCAGATCTGCTGCATCGGGTCTGTGCTTCGGAGGTAGCGGCCCACTGCGAACGAAGCTTCCAATTCGCCGGATTGATCGCCCGCGCCGAAGGACTCACCGTCGACACGGAGGTCGTCTACATCGGCACTCTCCTCCACGACATCGGCCTCGCCGACTCGCTTGCGGGCCCCGACCGATTCGAGGCACGCGGTGCGAACGCGATGCGCACGATCCTCCTCGACGCCGGCATGGACTCGGCGCGGGTTGCCAACGTGTGGGACGTCATCGCCCTCCATGCCACCTCGACCCTGGCCGCCCACAAGAGCCCCGAGACCAGCCTGGCCAACCGGGGCATCAGCATCGACGTCCGCGGGGTCGGATTCGACAGATTGCCCGCCGCCGACGTGCGCTCGGTCCTCGACGCCTGGCCCCGCTTCACTTTTGCCGCCGCCTTCGAACGACTCCTCGCCGCCGAGGTCCGGGCGAATCCCGGCACCGCCCGATTCAGCTGGCTTGAATCCGTCGCGGTCGCCCACGTCGCAAACTACCTACCCGGCGACTTCCTCGCCGGCCTGCGCGCCTCACAATCGTTCGTCTGAGCAACGGCCGAGCGTGGTTCTCAGTCGCCGATCTCGTCCGCGCTGGCGCCAGCGGGGACGTTTCCCCACCGATGCATCCTCCGCTGACGTGCGGATACATCTCGCGCAGCGCCGCGTCGCTGATCACATGGACGTCGTCAGGCCGAATGTCAGTCACTACCTACAAAGACACCGATCGCCGGCCCACGGTGACAATCATGTATGACCAAGGGAGGGCAGATGTGCCCTTGAACCAGTATCGGATGACCGTTCAATCGGTGACCGTTGATGTCGGTGACCCTTGATGTCGGTGACAGTAAGTGTCAGCTGAACATGATCACATGTTCGTGAACCGAGCCGAAAAGTCGAGAACGCGGAGGAGCTACTCGCGCTGACCGCAGCAGACATGTTCGACGACGGGACCGGAGGCTCGTTTGAGCCGCTTGGTTTGGGCAAGCGGCCCTCAAGCTGGACCCCCGATGTAGACGATGTCGCCGGGGTAGATCGGCGAATCCACGGTCATCCCCGGATTGGCTGCGAAGAAGTCTTGCTCGCTGATGTCGAAACTCTTCCAGATCTTGGTGAGTGTGTCGCCCGCCTGCACCACGTACGGGAACGACCCGGGCGGAACAACCTTGGCGCTGTTCGCCGCTGCCGATTGGGACCATTCCGTGAACAGCGGGGCGATCTGATCCATCATCGCGTTCACGGACTCGGGCGACGGGGCC
This sequence comes from Actinomycetes bacterium, assembly GCA_031398525.1. Lineage (GTDB taxonomy): Bacteria > Actinomycetota > Acidimicrobiia > Acidimicrobiales > Ilumatobacteraceae > JANMJD01. Next base: position 7,945 of record JANNNL010000464.1, read on the forward strand.
GGGTTGTCGACACCCATTGCCCGCAACACCAACTGCCAACCCCCAGCTGACCTGAACCCGACGAACGTCCGCCCATCGGGCGTCACGACACCGTCGGGCAACTGGACATCCGTGAGTAGCGCTTCGAAGATGAAGCGTTTCACTGCGACCTTCCCCGACGATCGCGTACTTGTAGGCCACGGCGCACTGCCCAATCCGGCCGTGATGTGGCCGTACACCGCGCCCTGCGAACCGACGATGTCCTCGGGTTCACCGGTCGCGGTAGCGAGCACCGTCGCCAGCCTCCTCCGCAGATCCTTGGTGTCGATCGCCCGCGCCGGTACGGGCGCGGTGATCGCAGCCCGCATGTCATCCGTCAGACCCCCAGCGATGGAGACGGCGAGCGCACGAGCCCAATCGGGGGCACCGATCGACGGATCGCTCACACCGGCGCTGACCATCATCGTGATCAGATCGTCAGCATTTGTAAGCAGCTGGAACGTTTCGGACGTGTCGTTGAGGATCGTCCCTTCCGGGATCGAGCTCGTCGAAGGTCGATCGGCGCGCAACGTTCGATGGTCCACTGCGGGAGTCACCGAGATGCGAAGCCCCGTGCCGGTAGCCGGATCGATGGCCACGACGTAACTATCGGGGGTCGTTCCGCCGAAGATCGGCGTGAAGCTCGCTGGGAGATGCTCGCTGACAAGTTCTGACAAGCTGGCTCGTTCGACGAACGGCGCGATGAGTTCGTCGAGCATCTCGGCCACGCTCTGCGCAGTTGGAAGATTTCCGCCGACCGGGAGGGCGGTGAGAATCAGCTGCCAGTCTCCCGCTCGGCGAAACCCGACGAACGTCTTGTCGTCGGGAGACACGACCCCGTCGGGCAACGTTGCGGTGGTCCGGACGGCTTCGAACGTGAAGTTCAGGGAGAGAGCGTCATCGGATGCAACGTGGAGCATGGAGAACTTGATGTGCTCGCCCGTCGATTCGTTGCCTTCGAACTGGTCGCCGACCAGTCGGGTCAGTACCTGCTTGACTTCCAACGCTCGTGCATCAGGTGGCGGCGCGATCGGCGTATCGATCGCCGCCAGCGCGGCTCGGGTTGCCGAGGCGAGCTGGCGATACAGCCTGATGGCGAGGTCGGTGGGATCGAGTAGCCCTGGCGTCGAAATCGGCCCAGGCGAGTCAGAGACGATCCCGGTTCGATAAGAAACCTGGATCCAGTCGCCCTCGTTGGAGACCAACTGGGTGAGCTCCGGAACCAGTTGGATCAGCCGACCCTCGGGAATAGTTGTGAAATGGTCCGCGTTCAGACCGTCGAATTTCAGCGTGTTCGGAGCCGTCTGAATCCATACCTCCAGCGAGCCCCGGTCGCCCGATCGAAGGCGACGAGTGATTCAGGCGATCGTTCTGACGGGCCGAGGATGGTTCGGTCTTGGCGACGGGCGACGGCTACGAATCCATCGGGAAGCTGAGACATCACGAGAGTCGTGAGCACATCGCTCGTGTCGAGGGGGTTCGCCGGGGCGGTCGTCGCTACGGGGCTTTGGTCGGGGGCGCTCGAGTCGGTGGCGTTGGGTGGAGCAGTGGCGGTGTCGACTGGTAGCGGTTCACGGCGAGCGGCGATGATCGCAACCGTCGCGATTGCCACTCCCACGAGGATCGCTCGGGCGGCGTTCGCCCCGGCCCGGGAGGGAATGCGCATGGCATTGCTTACAGGGAGCAATTCGAACTCCGGGGACTTCGGGGCGGCATGAGCCAGTTCCGTCATGGCTTGGCGGATCTCGCGGGTGAGCAGGTCCGTTGAGGGAGGGCGATCGGTCATCGGAGTAGGGCCTCCAGGCGTCGGCGGGCGGTGGTCAGTTCTCGTTCGACGGTGCGGATCGACAGGTCGAGTCCGTCGGCGACTTCAGACGCGGAGAGGTCTTGCCAGTAGGTGAGGAAGACGACGGCGCGTTGGCGCACGGTCAATTCATGCATCGCGGCAAGTACCTCGGTGCGTACGACCGGCGTGTCGGGAGACCCGACCTGCGGTCCCGCCGAGACCTCGCGTCGCAGGCGACGTTGGGTCGAGCGATGTTGGTGACGGGCCTCGTTGGCGACGGCTTGGTACAGGTAGGCGCGCCGCTCGTTGACCGTCGTCCAATGCCGCGATGAGAAGGCGCGCACGACGGCGTTGGTCATTACGTCTTCGGCCCCGCTGGGCCCGACCAGGGCCGAGGCGAACCGGATCAGTTCGTCGCGGTACTTCTCGTAATGCTCGGCGGCCTCGTGGTCCATCACTGCCTGTGAGATGTCACCGAGCCGACCATCCCGCCCAACCCGACCCGCGAGCGATCCGCTATCCGAAGAGTTGGCCGACGGTCCCCGGGGTCAAACCCAGGCCACGGATGTATTCGACGATCTTGGGCAGCGCCTCAAGGGTGCCAGGGTGCCCGAAATGGAGGCTGACGATCGAGCCGCCGGTCACGATCTCGGTCACGTTGGAGATGATCTCGGACACCGGCGGGTCTTGGAAGTCGAGCGAGTCGACGTCATAGCCGACGCTCACCTGATACCCCGCCTTGCCGGCCTGTTCGAGGATGGCATCGGTGGGCACCTCAATGCCCGACGGTCGGAACCAGCGCGTCGGTGAGCCGACCAACTGAGTCAGCACATCGGCGCACTCGGCGATCTCGTCGAACAGCTTGGAGCCCGCCATCTGGCGCATCGGCAGGTGGCTCCACGTGTGATTGGCCATCTCATGGCCATCCTCGACCATCGACGCGACGATCGACGGGTTGTCTTTCATCCAGTCGCCGACGCCAAAGATTGTGGCGTTGACCTGCAAATCTCGCATGACCGCCAGCAACTTGCGAGTGATGTCGTTCTCGCCTTTGGCGTGGTAGGTCAACGCCACGATCGACGTGCCTACCGGGCCGTGGTTGATGAACGCGGCCGGTTCGCCGGGTGCCGGCAACGTGGCCGGCGGCACGGTCGTCGGGGCGGTGACGGCTCCAGGCGGCTGGGTGGCGACCGGCGCCACCGTCGCGGCCGTGACCGGCGCAGCGGTCGGAGGTGCCTCGCCCTGTGATTCCCCGTCGGGCGGCGAGCCATCGGTGGCGTCGTTTGAGCGAGTCGACATTGCCCCGACGACGGTGATGGCCGCCGCAGCGGCGACGGTGGCGGTGCCTCCGATGATTACCTGGCGTCGGGACAGTTTCGACTCGTCCATGTGATCTCCCGGGCTGGTGAGCGAACGACGCTGGTGGGTGACGAAACAACGACGAAGAAACCGTACCGGGATGTATCAAGGGTCGGGGCACGTGACTCTTGTGAAGTGCATCCCCCGATGCTGTGTCAGGGCCGGGGTTGCGGGAGTTTCCCGGCCCTGACGCTTCGGCGGCCGTCCGACGGTGTTCGGCGGCCGCCGACCCCCACCCCGCTCGGGATACCCTGGAGGGGTGCTGGATCTGTCGGGAATGTGGCGTGCCGCTCCGGCCGATGACGACTTGCGCCGCGACGGCATCGGTCTCGGATTCGATGACTCCGGCTGGGAACCGATCGAGGTTCCCGGCCACTGGCGCTCCACCCCGGCTTTCGCCGAATCCGATGGTTCGCTGATCTACAGAACTTCGTTCGACCTGGCTCCACCAGCCGATCGCCAACGCACGTGGGTCACCCTCGACGGCGTGTTCTACCAGGGCGATGTGTGGCTCGACGGTGCGTATCTGGGTGATCCCGAGGGGTACTTCTTCCCGCACACCTACGAGATGACGTCATTGGCCCGGCTCGGCCCCGAGCACGTGCTCGCAATCGAGGTCACTTGCGGTCGGCCGAGTGACCTGCGCTCCAAGCGCAACATCACCGGCATCTTCCAACACGGGAACGTGGTCGACTCGACGTGGAACCCGGGTGGACTGTGGCGACCGGTGCGCATCGAAACCACCGGCCCGGTGCGCATCGCCTCGTTGCGGGTGCTCCCCCGTGACGTCAATGAGGCTCGCGCCAATGTGATCCTGCGGGCGAATGTCGACAGCGACCAGGCCCGCTCGGTGCGCATCCGCACTCTTGTGGACGGTCAGGTCGTGTCGAGCCAGGAGCGTCCGCTCGCCAAACGGGTCAACGCCGTCGAGTGGAACATCGACATCGACAATCCGAAGATCTGGTGGCCGTGGTCGCTCGGCGAGCAGCCGATGGTCGACATCCGGGTCGAGATCGAGGTCGACCATGATCTCAGCGACTCCCGTGACGTGCGCACGGGCTTGCGTGAGGTGGCGCTCAGCGACTGGGTGTTCGCGGTCAACGGTGAACGACTGTTCACCAAGGGCGTCAATCTTGCTCCCACCCGCATGGCCTTGGCCGAAGCGACCGCCGACGAATTGCGGCGCGATGTCGAGCTGGCCAAAGACGCTGGGCTCGATCTCGTTCGCGTCCATGGCCACATCAGCCGCCCCGAGTTGTATGAGGCCGCCGACGAGCTCGGCATGCTGGTCTGGCAGGATTTCCCGTTGCAGTGGGGGTACGCCCGGTCGATCCGTCAGCAGGCGGTGACCCAGGTGTCAGCCGCGGTCGACCTGCTCGGCCATCACCCGTCGATCGCCGTGTGGTGCGGACACAACGAGCCGATGCGGCTCGAGCACGGCTCGGTTGGCGACCACGACTCCACCCGGTTGAAGGCCGCGTATGTGGCCGCTCAGCAGCTACCGACGTGGAACCGGTCGATCCTCGATCGGTGGGTGAAACGGGCGTTCGAGAAGGCCGACGAAACCCGCCCGGTGATCGCCCACTCCGGCGTCCTACCTCACCTTCCACAACTCGACGGCACCGACAGCCACCTGTATTTCGGGTGGTACCACGGCGACGAGCGCGACCTGTCGAAGCTCGCCGCGTCGGTTCCGCGAATGGTCCGTTTCGTCGGCGAGTTCGGCGCCCAGGCCGTCCCCGAAACGGCCGGCTTCATGGCCCCGGACCATTGGCCCGACCTCGACTGGGCGACACTGACGGAACGTCATCAGCTCGACAAAGCGGCGCTTGACGAACGGGTGCCAACGGCTCGCTACGCGTCGTTCGACGACTGGCGAGCGGCCAGCCAGCGCTACCAGAGCGAAGTGCTCCGCCATCAGATCGAGACCCTGCGCCGCCTGAAATACCGCCCGACCGGTGGTTTTTGTCTGTTCCAGCTTGCTGACGCGTACCCCGCCGTGAGCTGCAGCGTGCTCGACCATCAGCGGGTGCCGAAAGCCGCGTACCAGGCCGTCGTCGAGGCCTGTCGACCGGTCATCGTCGTCCTCGAACGGATGCCCGAGTTCGTCGCCCCGGGCACCTCGCTGGCGCTCGACGTCCACGTCGTCAACGATCTTCATGTCGACCTGCCCGACGCCGAGGTGACCG
>JANNNL010000125.1:0-14952 GCA_031398525.1 Actinomycetes bacterium
GTCGCGGTGGACGCCGCCCGGGTGATCGGGGCGGATCTCGGGCCGTGGCCCCATCCAATAGTTCTCGACCGCCGGGTCGACGAAGGCGTCCTCGTTCGTCGGATCGAGGTAGCGCAGTTCGTACCAGCAGGAGCCCGCCCATTGCGGCATCACATTCGAGTCTCGGCGGTAGCGCTTGACCCCATCACCGAGATCGAGTTCGATGTGCATCCATTCTTCGAGGCGGTCGAGCGGCGACTCAGGGTTGGAGAACTCGTCGTCGGGGGCAAAGGTCCGCGGCGTGAAGCTGTCGGTCTCGGGCAGCAGCACCGGCAGCATCTCGTCGGGCAGCGAGTGAGCCTGACCCGCTTCGTCGTAAACGATCGGAAACGGCTCGCCCCAGTATCGCTGGCGGCTGAACAGCCAGTCGCGCAGCTTGTAGTTGATCGTCGCCTGGCCCGCACCGACCGATTCCAACCAGGCGTTGGTCAGACTCTTGCCCTCGGCAACCGAAGTAATACCGTTGAGGTCGAGCGACGCGTTGGCCGACTGGACGTACGGCGCGTCGCCGATGAAAGCGCATGGCCACGCCGCGGTGTCGAGGGTCGGCTCGATGCCGTGGCCCTCGAACCACGCCGCGGCGGGCTGCTGGATGGCGGGGATGGCCAGTTCGTAAATGCGGGCGAAGTCGAAGTCACGTTGATCGCCACACGGCACGGCCATGATCGCCCCGGTGCCGTATCCCATCATCACGTAGTCGGCGATCCACACCGGGATCGGTTGGCCGGTCACCGGGTTGGTGGCGTACGAGCCGGTGAATACGCCGGTCTTGACCTTGGTGTCGTCAGACCGGTCGATGTCCTTCTTTGCTGCGGCCGTGACCTGGTACGCGGCGACTGCCGCGGATTGCGAGTGCGTAGTCAGGCCCGCGACGAGCGGGTGCTCGGGGGCGAGCACCATGAACGTCGCGCCGAACAGGGTGTCGGGGCGAGTGGTGAACACCGTGATCGGCCCCGCGGCGGAGCCGAAGTGCACCTGTGCGCCCTCGGAGCGACCAATCCAGTTGCGCTGCATCGTCTTGATCGCATCGGTCCACTCCAACAGGTCGAGGTCGTCGATCAGCCGGTCGGCGTAGGTGGTGATCCGCATCATCCATTGGCGCATGGTGCGCTTGAACACCGGATAGTTACCGCGGTCCGAACGGCCATCGGCAGTGACCTCTTCGTTGGCGACGACGGTCCCCAATCCCGGGCACCAGTTGACTGGAGCTTCGGCCACGTAGGCCAGGCGCTGCCCGTCGACGGCCGCGTGTTGCTCGGCGGTTGACAACGATGCCCATGACGCCCCGGACGGGGTCGGCCGGGAGCCGTCGGCGTACGTCGCGATCAACTCGTCGATCGGGCGGGCACGACCGATCGAGGTGTCGTACCACGAGTTGTACACCTGCAGGAAAATCCACTGGGTCCAGCGGTAATAGGTCGGATCGGTGGTGTCGATCGACCGCCGACGATCATGCGACAACCCCAAGCGGCGCAGTTGGCGGCGGTAGGTCGCCACGTTTTCGGCAGTGGTGATTGCCGGGTGCTGGCCGGTCTGCATCGCGTAGTTCTCGGCCGGCAGACCAAAGGCGTCGAAGCCCATCGAGTAGCAGACGTTGACACCACACATCCGCTGGTAGCGGGCGTAAATGTCGGTGGCGATGAATCCCAACGGGTGCCCGACGTGTAGCCCTGAACCCGACGGGTAGGGGAACATGTCGAGGATGAACAACTTGTCGTCAGGAACCGGCCGGCTCGGGTCGGCGAGGGGCCCGGCGGGGTTCGGCGACTCGAAGGTGTGCTCGGCGTCCCAGCGGTCCTGCCAGCGTCCCTCAAGATCGCGGGCCAGCACGGCGGTATAACGGTGGCTCGGGGTGGCGTCGATGGGGGTCTCGGACATAGCCCCGACATGGTAGGCGACCACGGCAACGATGCCTCGGCTTGTTTCAAGCCCGCTGGCGTGGTGCCGTGAGGGCACCGTGGGCGTCGCGTTCACCAAGTTCCATCACGATCGGGGCGTGGTCGGACGGCCGGGTATCGCCCCGCGCATCAAGATCGACCCAGGTCCGGCTGACCTGGGACGCGACATCGCTGCTGGCCAGGAATAGATCAATCCGCAGTCCCCGATTGGCGCTGAACTGACCCGGTCGATAGTTCCACCAGGTGTAGAGACCGGCCGCCGATTCGTGATCGCGCATCACATCGTAGAGACCTGCGTCGAGGAGAGCACCGAGCGCCGCTCGCTCGGGTGGACTGGCGTGCGTCTGGTCGCGCCACCGCTTGGGGTCGTAGATATCGAGATCGGCGGGGGCGACATTGAAATCACCCCCGATGATCGTGGAGATGCCACCACGCAGATCCGACACCACCTGGCGACGGAGCCGGGCGAGCCAGTCGAGCTTGAACTCGTAGTGAGCGTCGGTCAGTGTGCGACCGTTGGGAACGTAGACAGAATGGATCCGCACGTCAGCGACGGTTGCTGAAATCAGTCGTGGTTCGTCAAAGGGAGGCGGGCAATGATCTTCAAACCCGCGCTGCACATCGACGAGACCGAGTCGGCTGGCGATCGCAACCCCGTTTCGGTGGTCGCGCCCATGATGCGCAACGTCGTAACCGAGTTGGGCGAAGAGTTCGAACGGGAAGGCCGAGTCGGCCCCCCGGGTTTCCTGCAGCAGCACGACATCGGGGTCATGATTCTCCAGCCAGCGAGTAAGCCCGTCCACCCGGGAGCGGATCGAGTTCACATTCCACGACATCAGCTTCACTGTCGTGGATTGTGGCAGGGCGCGTGGCGTGGTCAGGTGTTGCGGTCGTCAGGCCGCTTGGGTGCGCTTGACCTTCTTGTTCGCAGCCGACCATTCGACCCGGGCGCACGGGATGCACCGCCCGCCGAGAAACTCGCCTCTGCGGCTGCAGATTGCGCAAGCGTGAGCAGTGCGTTGTGCTTTCCTTGAGCGAAAAGCACGTCGAACTGCTCCTCGCAAGCGTCCTGAGTGGTGGAGATGAAGGTCAATGTCGCTCATGGTGATGTCTAAGACTCTAGTTCTCGTACGAAAGTTACGCGTAGTTTGCGAGTAGGCCAAAAATACCACTTAATGACATTTCATTTCGATACTGTGACGAAAGTCAAACTTGCTCGATTGGGAAGGTAGAAGCGCGGTGCCGTCGCGTGGTCGGGGTGGGTCGACGCCGCTGAGGTCGCCGAATCGTGTTCCTGTACGGCCCGACGGATACGGTCGGGGGCGGTGCAGGCCATGGCAGACTACGAGCGCTCAATCATCGAACGGCTGGAACGGGCGGCCGACAGCGCCGCTGGCGTCTACTTCGCGGGTGCGTCGTTACGCGGACCCGACGATGTCGAACGGGTGAGCTGGCGGCAGATCCATGACGAGGCGCTGGCGATCGCCGCAGCGCTGCAGGCTCGGGGCATTGCGCCTGGCGATCATGTCGCGATTTTGGGCCCGACCAGTCGCAACCTGATGACGGTCGTGCGCGCCTGCTGGCTGGCGGGAGCAGCGTCGATGGTGCTGCCGCTCCCGATGCGGATGGGCTCACTTGAGGCGTTCATCGAGTCGACTCGGATGCGCATTCGCCACGGCGAGGCCCGTCTTCTGCTGATCGACGATCAGCTTGCCCCGTTCTATGCCGTGGAACCTGGCGACCCATCGACCGAATCGTTGACCGCCGTTCTACCCGGTGTTGGCAACCCGTCCGCGTCACAGTGGGAGCGGCCGACGGTCGACGCGGAACGCCTGGTCATCCTGCAATACACCAGCGGCTCGACCAGCGAACCCAAGGGAGTGATGATTCCCGATCGGGTGCTGGCCGCCAACCTCGACGCGGTCGCTGCGGCCGCCGAGATTGGCCCAGGGGAGCGGATGGTGTCGTGGCTCCCGCTCTACCACGACATGGGGCTCGTCGGCTGCCTGGCATTGCCAATGACCGTAGGGTTCGACCTGGTACAGGCGGCACCACAGGACTTCATGGCCCGGCCTGGTAACTGGATGCAGTGGATCTCGGACTACCGGGCAACCGCAACCGCCGGACCGAACTTTGCCTGGGTGTTGGCGACCCGGGCGCTCAAGCGCGCCTCGGGATTGGATCTGTCGCCATTGACGTTGGCCCTCTCGGGGGCCGAGCCGGTTGACCCGGCCGCCGTCGAGGCCTTCGTCGCCGAGGCGCAGCGCTTCGGGTTTTCGCCCGGCGGAGTGTTCCCGGCCTTTGGCATGGCCGAGGTGGCGATCGGTGGTTCCTTTCCGCCTCGGGGGCGGGGCATGGTCTGCGACGTGGTCGACCGAATCGTGCTCGAGCGTGATCGCATCGCCAAGCCGGTCGAAATCATCGACCCCGACGACGAAGCCTTTGCCGTGCGCCGACTGCCGCTGCTCGGGCGTCCGGTGCCGGGGCTGGAGATGCGGATTGTCGACCAGGAAACCCGTGATGAACTGCCCGAACGCTCGGTCGGTGAACTGCTGATTCGAGGGACGTCGGTGACGTCGGGCTACTACAAGCGGCCCGACGCAACCGCCGCGCTGTTCCACGACGGGTGGCTGTGCACCGGCGACCTCGCCTACATGATCGATGGCGAGTTGATCCTGTGCGGGCGCATCAAAGACGTGATCATCGTCGGCGGCCGCAACGTGTTCCCGGAAGACATCGAAAGAGCGGTTGGCGAACTCGACGGCGTGCGCGCCGGCAATGTCATCGCCTTCGGGGTCGACGGCTACAAGGGCAAGGAAAGCGTCGTGGTCGTCGCCGAGACGAAAGAGACGGTTCTCGACCCGATTCGTCACGCGATCCACCACCGAACCGTCGAGGTCTGCGGCCTTCCGCCCCGGGATGTGATGTTGGTCCAGGCCGGCACACTCCCCAAAACCTCGAGCGGCAAACTGCAACGCTCGAAATGCCGTGAGCTCTATCTCGACGAGACACTGACCCTGCTCGGCTAGGCCGCGTCCGAGGGCTAGGCGGCCTTGATCGCGGCGAGGATGCCGCCCCACCGCTCGGGATCGCTGGAGTACGGCGTGTACAGGCTGATTCGCTGGATGACATCGCCGTAGCGGGTATGCAACTCCGGAGCGACCTGCTCGGGTGATCCGACGACCGCAAAAGTGTTGAGGATCTCGTCGGTGATGAGATCGCCCATCTCCACCCACTGACCCCGCTTCGACAGCGAGTTCAGCTCGTCTTGCAGGCCGCCCCAGCCGTGGAGTTCCAGAACCCCGCGGTACGCGGGAGTTGATCCGTAGAAGGCAATCTGCTGGCGGGTGCCCGTCGAGGCTGCTTCGAGTTGCTCGTCGTTGCTCCCGGTCACGACGAAGCTCGGCCCGACGATCTCGAACCCCTCCATCGTCTTGCCCGCTTTGGCCCGGCCGCGCTTGAGCGCGGGCATCGTCACCTCGCGCAGATAGCGCTCGGTCGTGAATCCGTGACAGATGAACCCGTCGCAGACCTCGCCGGCGACCTCGGTCATCAGCTCGCCAACCCCGGCCAAGAACACCTTGGGTGGGCCGAAGTCGCCGAGTTCCTCCCGGTCAGGGGCAAAGAACGGAGTCATCAAGGTGTGGGTGTAGAACTCGCCGCGAAACGCCAGTTTCTCACCGGTCATCCACGATTCCCAGATCGCCCGCATTGCCAGGACCATCTCGCGCATTCGCGGTGCCGGATGGCTCCACGGCATCGAGAACCGCTTCTCGATGTGGGGCTTGATCTGGCTGCCAAGGCCGAGCATGAATCGGCCCTTGGAGAACGCCTGGAGGTCCCAGCCGATGTTGGCCAGCGTCATCGGGCTACGGGCGAAGGCGACGGCAATCGACGTGCCCAGCTCAAGCGTTGTGGTGTGCTCGGCCCCGAGCACGAGGGGAAAGAACGGATCATGGGACGTTTCTGCCGTCCACGCTCCGCTGTATCCGGCAGTTTCGGCATCGCGTGCAGCGGCGGCAACGCGGCTCAGATCGGTCCCCAGACCCCCATCTACCTTCATCGGACGTTCCTCTCAGATCAATACCTTGTTCGAAATGACGCCGCTGGTCGCGACTCGCGTCAGCCCTGGTCGCGCAGGAACTGTTCCAGTTCGGCGGCAAGCTCATCACCGGAGGGCAGCTCATTGCCATCGATCGGTCCGCTCATCGAGGGATGGTTACGGCCCTCGTTGTCGAAGCCGTCGTCGGAGTCGTACAGCTGCTCGAGTTGATGGACCATTGCCTCGTGGTCCTTGTTGCCGGTCACCAGGTCGTCGAGACGCGACCGTTGCAGGAGGGCCTCACTACGCGGCCCGGCGTCATCGACCACGAGATTGGTTGCGTCACCCAATGCGTTGAGCAGCGCAACCGTCGCGGCCGGATAACTCATCTGACTGACGTAGTGCGGCACCTGCACCCAGATGCCGAACGTCTCGATGGAATGTTCGAAGAACGTCTGTTCCAGCACCGCCTCCATCCCAGCGGGTACATCGACGGAGCTCTTGATGAACGGTAGACGAGCAACGACGTCGGCATCGGGAGCAGTGCACGACAGCCGCGGGCTACGCGTATGGGGAACGGCCAGGGGGTAGGCGCCAATGCCGATTGCCTTCGTCACCCCGAACTCCACGGCGAGATCCGCTGCGCTCTGGGCAAATCGTGACCAGGCCATATCGGGTTCGTGGCCGGTCAGCAATAGGACATCGCGCCCCGAACGGTCGCGACCGACTTTCAGCTCGATGTCGGGCCAGACCAGGCGGCTGTTGCGGCCTTCGCGGATCTCCATGACCGGGCGTCGGGCGCGATAGTCGATGAATGTGTCGCGATCGAATGTGGCGATCGTCCGGGCCGAGCACTCCGATTCGAGCACGCTCATTGCGGCTGCGGCGGCACCGCTGGCGTCGATCCACCCGGAGAGCATGACGACCAGCACCGGATCGCGCAGCGTTGGCCGCTCGGTAATCGTCACATAGCTCGTCACGTGAGCCGCGCCACGTACTCGGCCGCGCTGGCAGCTGCCGCATCGACTTGCAGTTTGAACGGCAAAAGTTCGGCCGGATCACGCTTGCCGAGCGCGCCCCCCACATATCGGGCATACACGCCCTCCAGGATGCAGGCGAGCTTCCAAAATGCAAACGCGACATAGAAATCGATCTCGCTGAGATCTCGACCGCTGACCGCGGCGTAACGCTCGAGTAGGCCAGCCCGGTTGGGGAATCCGGCCGCGGTGGTCGCCTCGCCGGTCCACGCGCTGGGCTCGTCGTCTGGGCCGGTGTGGTACACCTGGAGCAGGCCGACATCGGCCAACGGATCGCCGAGCGTGCAGATCTCCCAGTCGAGCACCGCCACGATCTGGCCGTCGTTGCCGACCATGCAGTTGTCGAGGCGATAGTCGCCGTGAACAACGCAAACCTCGCGCTGTGCCGGGATTCGACGGCTCAACATGTCGTGGACGAGATCAATTGTCGGGAGATCACGCGTCTTCTGAGAGTTCCATTGCCCGTACCACCGCTTGAGTTGCCGGGCGATGTAGCCATCTTTGCGACTGAGGTCTCCCAGCCCTACTCCGTCGACGTCGACGGCGTGAATGGCGGCCATGGTGTCGGCGAGAGACATGCCAGCGACACGGCGTTGCGCTGGTGAGAGGAGAGCTTCGACCTGCTGGCGATCGCGGATGACGTGACCGTCGACGAACCCCATCACGTAAAATGGAGCGCCGTTCACGTCGACGTCGGTGCAGAGGCCGAGCGCCGGCGGTACCGGGACCGGGGTGTCCCGCAGGGCGGCGATGATGCGATGTTCGCGGCCCATGTCGTGTGCGCTGGCCAGCACATGACCAAGCGGCGGTCGGCGCAGGACCATGGCCTCACCGGTGGCCGACGTCACGCCGAAAGTGAGGTTCGAATGGCCCCCGGCAATCTGGGTGAACGAATACGGTCCGCTCGCCCCCGGGACATACTCGTCGAGCCACGCGCTGACCCGCGGAACGTTGATTCCTGGAGTCGCCTCGCTCATGCTCCGACCGTAGCTCCACCCGGCTGTTGCCAGCGAGGCCGGTCTTACCCGGCAGCTCCCCGCGGACAGCGGTTGGCGGGCGACAGTCGCTCGGGACCGCTGGGCGTGGGCGGTAGCCTGGCGGCTATGGCTATCGACGTCACGGACGCGACCTTTCAGACCGATGTGCTTGACCGCTCGATGACCCAGGCCGTCATCGTCGACCTGTGGGCCCCGTGGTGTGGCCCGTGCCGCACCCTCGGACCAATCCTCGAGAAGGTGACGGATGCGACGAATGGTCGAGTGGCGCTGGTCAAGGTCAATGTCGACGAGAACCCGCAGATCTCCCAGGCGTTCCGCGTGCAATCGATTCCTGCGGTGTTCGCCATGCAGGGCGGCGCAGTGGTCAATACTTTCGTCGGCGCGCTGCCCGAGCACGAGATTCAGGCGTTTGTCGACAGCCTCGGTCCGTCTCCCGAGGAGCAGTTGATCGAGGATCTGCTCGCCGCCGGCGACGAGCAGAGTCTCAGCCAGGTCCTGCAGCTACGCCCTGATCACGAAGAGGCGATCGTGGCCCTCGGCGATCTCTATGTGGCCGCCAGTCGGGCCGACGAAGCTCTGGCATTGCTGGCTCGCATCCCCGAGTCCGACGCGACGCGCCGGGTCGCCGCGATGGCGCGAATGTCGACTCGGCCGGCCGACGACTATGAAGAGCAGCTCGACGGCCTTCTCGACCGCGTCAAGGCCGACGAAGACGCCCGTCAGGAGTATGTCGACATTCTGGCGCTGATGGGTGCACACGACCCGCGGACTGCGGTGTATCGGAAACGGCTCACGGCGCGCTTGTTCTAGTCTGGCCCGATGATCGAACGGCGAGATGGCTATCGGCTGTGGGTCGGTGGCCCTGTGCCTCGGGGGGCCGCAGGCATCACGTTTGGCCGTCTCGTCATTGTTCGACGGGGACACGAGAGCTCCGAGTATCTGATTCGTCATGAGCTCGTCCACGTCCGACAATGGCGACGATTCGGGATCGTTGGCTTTCTCGTTCGCTATCTCGGTGCATACCTGATCGGTCGACTTCGTCGGCGAGGGCACCACGGGGCGTACCTGAGGATTCCCCTGGAGGTGGAGGCGGATTGGGTCGCCCGTCGAACGCTTGGTACGGCCAGCCGTGGCCCGTCTGATGTGCTCGCCCGTCGGGTAGGCTGAGCACCGCTTCCCCCTCATGCCGATGCGTTCGGCGCGCCGACTTCGGCGCGCCCGCACTCCCGAGGAGGTCGCTCGTGGATGTCCCTCGTCCTGCGCCCGTTACCCCGATTGCTGAGCGGCTTCGTGCCTGGTTGGCCTGGTTCGGAGTCGGCAAGCTCGTCACGACGGCTGGCTCGCTGCTGATCATCGCCAGTGGGTCGTGGTGGCTGTTGCACGCGCCGCCACCGCCGGTTGAGCGGTCACTTCCGTACGCCGCGGGGGCTGGCTCAACCGCAGTGTCGGTTGCGACAGCTGCCCCTGCTGGCTCGAAGGTGCTTGCCGACGGCTCGACCTCGACGTCAGTCGTGGTCACGCTCCCGTCGACGATGATCGTGCAGGTTGCCGGGGCCGTGGTGAGCCCGGGCGTCTTTACGCTCCCGACCGGAGCGAGGGTTCACCAACTCATCGATGCCGCTGGGGGCGCAACCGCCGAGGGCGATCCAGGCGCGCTCAACCTTGCCGTGGCGCTCAGCGACGGCGACCGTGTGTTCGTGCCACGGCTCGGGGATGCGACCGAACCTCCCGTCGTGGCGGCCAACGCCGGGTCGTCCACCGCTCCCCGGACGGCGACAGCAAGTGCGGGATCAGGCGGTGCCGCATCGGGCGCGGCGGTGGGCCCGATCGACCTCAACCGGGCGACGCAGGCCGAACTGGATGGATTGCCGGGGGTCGGCCCCGCGACGGCGCTGGCCATTGTGTCGTTTCGCGACGAGCACGGCCCGTTTGCGGCGATTGATGACCTACTCGACGTTCGCGGCATCGGGCCCGCCAAGCTCGACGCGATTCGCCCAATGGTGACCGTATGAGCACCGGTGGCCGCACGGCCGGAGTTACAGCACCAACTTGTACGCGACCACGAATGCGACTGTCGCACCAAGCCACACGGGTCCGGCGAGCCAGAGATACTCCCGCCACCAGTCGCGCCATGAGGCGACCACTCGGTGGGTGGCGCGACGCGACGCCCAAACACCAATGGCCATCCACAGGATCAGACTGGTTACCCCGGCAACGATGTAACGCGGCGTGCCGCCAGCAACGGGTACGCCGAGCAGCAGCATTGTTGGTGCGGCCATGGCGGTGAGCAGAAATCCACCCGACCCGCGTATTGCACTGTCGCCCCACCACAGCAGCAATCCGCCGAGTGCGAGGGCGATAGTCGGCACCGCGAGACCCATCATGGCGCCGAAGCGTCGAAGCCGGTGGCGGTACTCGAGGTGTCCATCCGGCACGGTCGGCGAGGGAGCGTTCAGCACGGCCATACCCAGATCGTACGAGGCTGAAGCGCTCGAACCACAACGCCCATGGTCCGAAGCGCTGGTCGTGGCGGTCGCAGTCGCCTGCGCAGTGAGCGCCGCATGGGGTGATCAGGAGGGACCCAGGGTGTTGTTCGGTGCGGTGTTGGCAGGGGCGATTGGAGTGCACCGGGCGGGTCGGTGGTGGATTGTCATACCGGTGGTGTCGTTGATCTCGGTGTGGGGGAGCGGGCGCGCAGCCGACGGCCTCCAGATCGAGGCCCGTGGGCCGGTTGCGGCGGTCGCCGAGTTGATCACCGATCCGGAGCGCAAGTACGGAGCGGTGTCGGTTGTAGTCCGTGTCGAAGGACATCGCTATCAGGTCGATCTATATGGCTACCTCGGTAAACGCCTCGAACCGATGCTCGCCGGTGACCGCGTGTGGATGGTCGGCCGCTTGGCCCCGCTCAACTCCCGGCAAGCCTCTCGGTTGGCGTCGAGGCATATCGTCGCCCGGCTGAACGTCGACCAGATTGGCGACACGCTCGACCCGCGGCCGGTTGCGCGGGCAGCGAATCGAGTGCGGGCGTTGCTGGCCCGTGGTGCCCGACTGCCGACCATCGAGCGATCCCTCTTTCTCGGACTGGTGATCGGTGACGATCGAGCCGAACCGGCCGATCTGATCGCGGATTTTCGTCGGTCGGGCTTGTCGCACCTCACTGCGGTTTCGGGCCAGAACATCGGCTTTCTCCTCGTCGCCTGTGGACCCTTGTTGACGGGCCTGCGACCACGGGCGCGCTGGGTCGTGACGATTGGTCTGGTGTCGTGGTTCGCTCTGCTGACCCGTTTCGAGCCGTCGGTGCTGCGGGCGGCGGCGATGGCGATCCTCGCCGCCACGGTGTTCTGGCGAGGGTGGCACGCATCACCGCTGCGGCTGCTGGCCGTGACCGTTACCGTGCTCACCTTGATCGATCCCTTGATTGCCCGGTCGATTGGGTGGTGGCTTTCAGCGGGGGCCACGGGAGGCATTGCGCTGCTGGCGCGGCCGCTGGCGCTGCGGATGCCCGGGCCGCGTTGGTTCGCCGAACCGGCGGCCGCGTCATTGGCCGCCCAGTTGGGGGTCATGCCCGTCAGCGTGCTGGTCTTCCATCGGCTGCCATTGTTCGGGCTGGTCGCCAATCTCCTGGCGGGAGCGCCCGCCGGGTTCGTGATGGTCTGGGGCATCCCCGCGGCGCTGGTGAGCGGCGCGCTGCCCTGGCTCGGACCGCTGCTGCAGTTCCCGAGTCTGATGGCGACCCGGTGGGTGTTGATCGTGGCTCGGGTGGTGGCGGCAGCAGAGCCCGACGTGAGCGTCTGGGTCTCTGGTCCCGTTCATGTCGTTTTGGCCGTTGCAATTCTGAAGCGCAGTAAGCGAACGATCGAGCGCTGTTAGTGTTCAAATGATGTTGCGGCTCAAGAAAATCGCCCAAATCTTGCCGGTATTCATAGCGATCAGCGTCGCAACGAGTCCGATAAGTGTGTTTGGCCAACCTGACGATCAACCGCAGATCGCTGAAACTGTCTCGGGCTGGGCGAATCCGACTCGCTATCACTCCGTCGCACCGTACGTCACGACGCGCCTGGTTTCCGACGGTGTTGGACTGCCCGCCGGCCAAGCCCACACGGTGCGTCCTCTGCGGGATGAGGCCGGGGTCACGAAAATCGGTGCAGTATCGGCAACCCATGCGATCGTCGACATCACAGCATCGGGTGCCACGGAGCCAGGTGAGGTTTGGATTCACGAGTGCGGCTTCGTCGTGGATCCGGCGACCGATATCGGTCTGCTGGCTGACGAACAGAGTCCCGCGTTGACTGCGGCCACCCACGCGGTGGTTCCACTGAACAATCGGTCGTTCTGCATCTCGGGTGACGTGAGCATCGACCTCGTCGTGAAGGTGCTCGGATACGTCACCGATGACGCCGTCGGCCTGGGATATCTCGACTTGTCCGATGTTGTACTCGGCACCGAGGTGCCTGTGCCGATCAGCGGTGGGGTGATTCAGTCCACCGTCGGAGCCGTGGCACTGATGGTCGAAGGGCAGAATGCGTCTGATCAGCCAAGCAAATTGGGCGTTGCCCCGTGCAGCAATCCATCAGCGATCGGTTCCGAGGTGCTGCGTGTTGGTCCGTCGGCATATGTCACCACGACGCTTCCGATGGTGAAGACCGGCCCGGGGCAGTGCCTGGTGGCGACGGAGGGCTTCACCGGCCGGATCACGTTGCTGGGGGTGTATCAGACCTTGTCGGTCTCGAGCGCAGCGATGCCGCCGAACATGCGATTCAGCCGCCATCTGCCTCCTCGATTCTCACCGCAACCCCCGAGTCGGGTTCTCGATTCGCGACAGACCGGTGGGCCCATCAAGTCTCAATCTCAAAGGGAGCTCGATCTTTCGGCGGTGGTGCCGTTTGCCGCTACCGCAGTGGTGCTCAACGTGACCGTTGTGAATCCATCGGTCGACGGCTATCTCACCGTCTACCCGTGTGACATCCCGCGCCCCGAGGCGTCGAGTCTGAACTACGTCGCCGGGCAGACAGTGGCCAACGCCGTCACGGTGGCGGTCCGGACGAGTCGAAAGATCTGTCTCTACGCCCAGGGAACCACGGACGTGATTGGTGACCTGTCGGGTTGGTACGCGGCGGATGGAACGGGTGAGGGCCTGGTATCGACAACGCCAAAACGGGTGCTGAACACCCGCACCGGCGCCATCCCTGTGGCTGGTTCGACAACTCGCCTGGCTTTGGCGGGCATCGTTGCAGCTGATGCGACCAGTGTGGTGATGAACCTCACCGCGGTCGGCCCGACGGACGGGGGCTACCTGACTGCGTATCCATGTGGTCAGGCGCTGCCCAACACATCGAGCGTGAACTACGCGGCCGATCAAACGGTCCCCAACTACGTGACAGCCAAGTTGGCAGCCGACAAGAGCGTGTGCGTGTTCACGTCGGCGTCGGCGCACCTGCTCGCCGACGTGCAGGGCTGGTACAGCCCGAGTTCGCCGGTGGGGTTCGTGGAAATGGCCCCCTACCGGGCGTTTGATTCGCGCAAGGACGCTCCCGGGAAGGTGCGACCCAACGGCATCATGTGGTTGACGTTCGATACTCAACCTGCGGCCTGGTTGATGAACGTGACCGCGGTTGGGCCCGACGCAGCCGGTTACATTTCGGCGTATCCCTGTGAAACCTCGCCTCTCACGTCGCCACCCGACGCATCGAACCTGAACTACTCGGCGGGCCAGGTGGTGCCCAATCAAGTACTGGTCTCGCCGGGATCGACTCGATCGGTGTGCTTCTTCAGTCAGGCTGGATCACACTTGCTTGCGGATTTGGCGGGAAGCTTCACCTCGACGCCGACGTACATGCCGGTGTTGGTGGCTCCCTGAGCATGACGGGCGGATAGCGTCGGCGGTCCCATGGCTGTCCACCTCCTCACTGGCGACGATCAGACCCTGCTGTCCACCGCGCTCGGCGAACTCGTGCGCCGCTTGGTCGGTCCAGGCGACCGAACGCTGATGGTCGATGAGTTCGATGGCGACGACTACGAACTCGGAGCGGTCGTCGATTCGGCCCAGACTCCGCCGTTCCTGACCGATCGGCGAGTAGTGATCGCCCGCGGTATCGGGCGGTTTAACGCGGACGATGTTGCGACACTGGTGGCGTACCTCGTCAATCCGCTGGACTCGACCGACTTGGTGTTGTCGGGCGGGGGAGGTCGGCTGCCCAAGGCGCTCACCGACGCGATCAAGGCATCGGGCGCTGTGGTGACGGCCACGGGTGCCCCGGTCAACCGGAGGGACAAAGCAACTTGGGTTGACGAACAACTCGCGGGGCGCGGGTTGCGCCTCGATGCCGGGGCGGCGAGCGCACTGATCGATTGGCTGGGCGAGGAGGCCGGTCGGCTCCGTGGTGTGCTGGAAACCTTGGTGTCGACGTACGGCACCGACCGACGACTGACGGCGGGCGACATCGTCCCGTTCCTTGGCGAGGGCGGAGGAGTGCCCCCGTGGGACCTCACCGATGCCATCGACAAGGGCGATGTCACCCGGGCGCTCAATCTGGCGACTCGCATGATGCGAATCGGTGACCGTCATCCGTTGCAGATCATGGCGGTGCTGCACGGCCACTACGCCAAGTTGCTCGAACTCGACGGTTCGAGCGCTCGAAGCGAGGCCGACGTTGCGGAACTGCTCAGCATGAAAGCCGGGTTTCAGGCCAAAAAGCTGCTCGACCAGTCGCGCAAACTCGGGGGCGAAGCCACCCGGCGAGCGATCGCACTGTTGGCCGAGGCCGACTTGGACCTACGAGGATTGCGTGACCTGCCAGCGGAGACGGTGATGGAAGTCTTGATTGCCCGGCTAGCCCGCCTGGGCGGGTCGTCGAGCGGAGCGCGACGCAGGTAGAGCGTCGAAGCGCCGGGTGGACCAGTAGCGATGACCGGTCGAAACGAACTCAGCCGGCGGCGTT
>JANNNL010000139.1:0-7981 GCA_031398525.1 Actinomycetes bacterium
CCGGCCGGGTGTCGCAGAAGATGGCGCCGGTCCTCCGGCAGATCTACGACCAGATGATGGAGCCCAAGTGGGTCATCTCCATGGGCGTGTGCGCGTCGAGCGGTGGGATGTTCAACAACTACGCCATCGTGCAGGGCGTCGATCAGATCGTGCCGGTCGACGTCTACGCCCCCGGCTGCCCGCCCGGCCCCCAGACGTTGCTCCACGCCATCAACACGCTGCACGAGAAGATCCAGAGCGGTGAGCTGACCCGACGCGACGGCGGCCGTGGCGCCGGGATCGTCGTCGAGCAGCGCGACGGACAGCGCGACGTCCCGATCGTCATCGGGAGGCGCTGATCATGTCCGACGTCGATGTCGACGCCGTCGAAGAGGTCGAGGCCGCTCCCGAGCCCGAGACCGACCACGGGGCCCTCGTGACGTGGTCGCGCGGGCAGAAGGTTCTGCACCCGACGCGCGAGGCCTATGCCGCGCTCGTCGCCACGCTGCTCGACGAGGGCTACCTCGTGTGCACCGACCTCACCGTCGTCGACTACCTCACCTTCCCCGCACCGAGAGCGCTGCCCGAGGGCATCGAGCCGGAGCGCTTCGAGGTCGTGGTCGCGCTGCACGCCCACACGACCCGGTCGCGCCTCCGGCTGCGCGTCCAGGTGCCCGCCGACGATCCGGTCGTTCCGTCGCTCTTCAGCGTGCACCACGGCTCCGAGGCCATGGAGCGCGAGGCCTACGACATGTTCGGCATCCGCTTCGACGGCCACCCCGACCTCACCCGCATCTTGATGCCCGAGGACTGGGACGGCTATCCGCTGCGCAAGGACTACGAAGTCGGCCGCATCCCCGTGCAGTTCAAAGGGGCGAACACGTGACGATCGTCGAAACCATTCGCGACGGCAACGAGCCCGAGCAGGGTCTGAAGCCCCGTAGCGAGATCACGGCCCGCGAACTGATGCGCGAGGTCGGGTCGGTGCTGCGCATGTCGGAGACCGAAGCCGCCAAGCTGTCGAAGCTCGAAGTCGATCCCGACGAAGAGCAATCGATGATCATCAACATGGGGCCGCAACACCCCTCGACGCACGGTGTGCTGCGGTTGATGCTCGAACTCCAAGGCGAAACCGTGCTGCGCTGCAAGCCGATCATCGGCTACCTGCACACCGGCATGGAGAAGCAGGGTGAGGAACTGACCTATATGCAGGGCGGCACCAACGTCACCCGCATGGACTACCTGTCTCCGCTGAACAATGAACTCGTGTTCTCGATGGCCGTCGAGAAGCTGCTTGGTATTGACGGCGACATCCCCGAGCGTGCCGTGTGGATGCGGATGCTGCTGTCGGAACTGAACCGGATGTCGTCGCATCTGTTGTTCATGGCCACCAACGGCATGGACATCGGCGCGGTGTCGATGATGATCTACGGCTGGCGTGAGCGCGAAGAGGTGTTGCGCTTCTTCCAGAAGGTCACCGGCCTGCGGATGAACCACAACTTCATCCGCCCCGGCGGTGTCGCCGCCGATCTGCCCGTCGGCTGGCGCGACGACGTGCTCGATCTACTCGAAATGCTCCCACCGCGGCTCGAGGAATACGACATCTTGATGACCGACCAGCCGATCTGGCGTGACCGGTTGCAGGGCGTCGGCGTGATCACCGAGTCCGAAGCCTTGGCTCTCGGCGCGACCGGTCCGATCTTGCGGTCGACCGGCAACTCGTGGGACCTGCGCCGCGACATGCCGTATCTCCACTACGAGCAGATGGAATTCGATGTGATCGTCGGTACATACGGCGACGCGTTCGACCGGTACGCCATCCGTCTCAACGAGATCCGCGAGTCGATCCGCATCGTCTACCAGATCCTCGACAAGATGCCGTCGGGTAACTACCGCATTCAGAACAAGAAGGTCACGCCGCCGCCGCGGGCTCGCATCGACGAGTCGATGGAAGCGTTGATCCACCATTTCAAGATCTTCACCGAGGGTTTCAAGGTGCCCGAGGGCGAGGTCTACGAGGCGATCGAAAGCCCCCGCGGCGAGATCGGCTGTTACATCGCCTCCGACGGCTCATCGAAGCCGTACCGCATGCACGTGCGGGCTCCATCGTTCGTGAACATCCAATGCCTTCCCCACATGATGCGAGGTGGCCTGGTGGCCGACGCCGTCGCCGTCATCTCCTCCGTCGACCCCGTCCTCGGCGAGGTTGACCGATGAACAAGCTGGTCCTACTCGCCGTGCTTGCCGCTGACGTCATCATCGTCAAGGCATTCTGGGCTCGCAGCCGCCCCCGAAGGAATCACGCCTGATGGCCCGTCTTAACGAATCAAGTGTCTTGGTCGCCCGGGAGATTATTGGGCGGTACCCCAAGGCCCGCTCGGCGACGATTCCCCTCTTGCATCTGGCCCAAGAGCAGGACGGATACATCGCCGACGACGCAATGGCCCACATTGCCGAACTGGTTGGGGCAACGTCGGCCGAGGTGTACGGCACGGCGACCTTCTATGAGATGTTCAAGTTCGAGCCGGTCGGCAAGTACGTCATCAACGTCTGCGGCACGATGTCGTGCGCGTTGATGGGCGGCGAAGAACTGATGCATCACGCCGAACACAAGCTCGGCATCCGCGCCGGTTCGACCACCGCCGATGGGCTGATCACTCTGATGCACGCCGAATGCCAGGCGGCCTGCACCGAGGCCCCATGCCTGCAGGTCAACTACCGCTATCGCTACCGGGTGACCAATGACGACCTCGACGGTCTGATCGATCAGTTGCAGAGTGGCAGGCTCGCGAACGAGATTCCGCCCCATGGCACCGTCGCCCGGGTCCGCCAGCACATCCCGGCTGATCGCCGCGTCGGGGCTGTCCATCCCGATGACGTCGAGGGCGCACCCGCCTGGATTCCGGCCCCGGAGGCCCCCAAGTCATGACGACTTACCCCCACGCTCCCGGCTTTGTCGCCGGTGATCGCCCGCGCATCGTGACGTCTCGGTTCGAGTACGCCGACTCGTACACCCTCGAGCGCTACCTGGCGACCGACGGATATGCCGGTTTGAGGGCCGCCCTCGCCAAGGCTCCGGCCGAGGTACACGACGAGGTCAAGGGTGCGACAGTGCTTGGCCGCGGCGGCGCTGGATTCCCCGCCGGCGTGAAGTGGGGCCTCACCCCGCAGGGCGTGTGGCCGCGCTATCTCGTCGTCAACGGTGACGAGTCCGAGCCAGGCACCTACAAAGACCGCCTGCTCATGGAGCGCGACCCGCACCAGCTCATCGAAGGCTGCCTGATCGCCTGCTACGCCGCAGGCCTTTCGCAGTGCTTCTTGTACATCCGTGGCGAAATGGCCCTCGCCCAGGAGCGGGTCGCCACTGCGCTCAACGACGCCTACGCCGCCGGCTACATCGGCAAGAACATCCTTGGCACCAACTTCTCCGTCGACATCGTGCTCCACTGGGGCGCCGGTGCGTACGTGGTCGGCGAGGAAACGGCGCTGATCGAATCGCTGGAAGGCAAGCGCGGTGAGCCGAGGCTCAAGCCCCCGTTCTTCCCGGCCGCCATTGGCCTGTATGGCAAACCAACGATCGTCAACAACGTCGAGACGCTCGCCAATCTGCCGTGGCTGTCGCTCAACGGTGTCGCCGCGTATACCGCCATCGGCACCGTCACCAGCCCGGGTACCCGCATGGTCGCCGTGTCGGGTCATGTGAAGCGGCCTGGTGTGTTCGAGATCATCAACGGCTCGACGACGTTCCGCGACCTGCTCTACGGAGAAGAGTTCTGCGGTGGTATCCGCAACGACAACGAACTCAAGGCGTTCGTGCCCGGTGGCGGTTCGGCCCCGTGGTTCACCCCGGAACAACTCGATTTGCCCTTCGAGGGCAAGCTGGTCGGCGCAGCGGGCTCGATGCTCGGCTCCGGGGCGATCATGGTGATGGATTCGACGACCGACATCCCGGCCGCCGCGCTCACCTTGACCAAGTTCTATGCCGCCGAGAGCTGCGGGCAGTGCACGCCGTGCCGCGAGGGCGGCACCTGGTTGGAGCGCATCCTCAGCCGCATCTGCGCTGGTCACGGCACATCGGCCGATCTCGATCAGCTGATGGAAGTCGGCGAGACGATCTGCCCCGGGACGTTCCCCCATGCGGCGAGCACCAAGCTCGGCCTGGAAGCGGCGCCGTTCCCGTACAAGATGACCACGATCTGCTTCGTCGGACCATCGGCGTTCGCGCCGGTCCACTCAGCGCTCACCCTGTTCCGTGAAGAGTTCGAGGCCAAGATTGTGCAACGCACCATGATCCCGGTGATGGCGGTGGCATCGTGACCGACGTAGTGACTTCTCCCGCCGAGGCCGATGCGCCGCCGCCGGACCCGAACGCCGTCAACGTCACGATCAATGGTGTGCCCCACGTGGCGCGAAAGGGACAACTCGTCATCGAGGCCGCCGCCGCGGCGGGCGAGTACGTCCCCCGGTTCTGCTACCACGAGCGGATGACACCGGTCGGCAAGTGCCGCATGTGCCTGGTCGAGTGCGACTCGGGTCGTGGCCCGGCCGTGACCGTGTCATGCATGGTGCCCGTCGCCCCCGACATGAAGATCGAGACCGCCTCGCCGCTCGCCAAGCGTATGCAGGAAGGCGTGCTCGAACTGCTGCTCGCCAACCACCCGCTCGACTGCCCGGTCTGCGACAAGGGCGGCGAGTGCCCCCTGCAGGATCAGTCGTTCAGCCACGGGGCCGGTGAGAGTCGCTACATCGAAGAGAAGCGGCACTACGAGAAGCCGATTCCGATCAGTGAACTGGTCTTCCTCGACCGTGAGCGGTGCATCTTGTGCGACCGTTGTACCCGCTTCGCCGATGAAGTGGCCGGCGATCCGCTGATCCACTTCACCCACCGGGGCAACAACACCCAGATCCAGACGTTCCCCGACGAGCCGTTCTCGTCGTACTTCTCGGGCAACACCGTGCAGATCTGCCCGGTCGGCGCCCTGACCGCCAAGCCGTATCGCTTCAAGGCCCGCCCGTGGGACATCGAGCAGGACGAATCGACGTGCACCACGTGCGCCGTCGGCTGTCGCACGGTCATCCAGTCGTCGCGTGACGAAGTCGTCCGCTACATGGGCGTCGACTCCGACCCGGTGAACCACGGGTGGATGTGCGACCGCGGCCGGTTCAACTTCGAAGCCGTCAAGAGCGACCAGCGCCTGCTCACCCCGTCGGTCCGCAAGCTCGACCAGCTTGTCGAGACCACGTGGTCCGAAGCCCTCGGTGCGGCGACCACGATGATCACCGACGCCTTGGCCGCCGGTGGACCGCAGTCGATCGCCGTGCTCGGCGGCGCTCGGGGCACCAACGAAGATGCCTACGCGCTTGCTCGCTTGGCCCGCGAGGTCATCGGCACCCCGAACATCTACTGCCAACTCGGCGACGGCCTGCCGTTGTCGGTGCTCGGTCTCCCCCGTGCGACGATTGCCGAGGCCGCGTCGGCATCAACGATCATCCTTCTCGGCGCCGATCTGAAGGAAGAGCTTCCGGTGCTTTACCTGCGCTTGCGTGATGCCGCGTCGAAGCGCCGGAGCAAGATCGTCGAGTTCACCTCGAAGGCGAGCGGGCTCACGCCGTATGCGTGGAAGTCGATTCCGTACGAGCCGGGTACGCAGGCCACCGCAGTTGGCGTCACGCTCAGCGACTCATCGGCGATCACCAACCAGCTCGCCAAGGGCAACGTGGTCATCGTCGTCGGCAAGGCCAACCTCGCCGAAGGGGCCGAGCCCACCTTGGCCGCCCTGGCCGCGCTCCTTGAAGCGATCCCCGGCGCCAAGGTGCTTCCGGCCTACCGGCGGGGCAACGTGGTCGGTGCTGCTCAACTCGGCCTCGCCCAGTCGCCGGGCGGGATGCACGGCAAGCAGATCATCGCGGCCGCATCCGAGGGCAAGATCGAATGCCTGATCCTCGTTGGTGCCGATCCGCTGGCTGACTTCCCCGACACGGCGCAGGCCGAACGGGCCCTGGTCAACGCCAAGCGAGTGATCGTGGTCGACACCAACGTCTCGGCATCGGGAACCTGGGCCGACGTCGTGCTGCCGGCCGCCGCCTACGGTGAGAAATCGGGAACGACCACGAACCTGGAAGGTCGGGTCACCCGCGTCGCCAAGAAGGTCAGCCCGGCTGGCACGTCGCGTCCCGACTGGATGATCGCCTCGGAACTGGCGCTGCGGCTGGGCACCGACCTCGGATACTCGAATGTCGATGATGTCACCGACTCGATTGCCAACAACGTGGCCGGCTACGGCCAGGCGATTACTGCTCTCGCCACGAACCCCGATGGCATCGTCGCCCTCGGCGATATCGCCCCGCCCGCGCCGGTGACGTTCACCGTCGCCGAGCGAAACGGCTACGAATATCGCCTGGTTGTCGGACGGAAGTTATATGACAACGCCGCGGGTACTCGGCTGTCGCCGTCATTGGTGGGATTGGCCGAAACGACGACGTTGTTGCTCCACCCGCTCGATCTTGATCGCCTCGGGTCGGCCGGGAGCAGCGTGCGGGTGACCGCCGGTGAGACTTCAGTGATCGTGCCCGTCGCCGGTGACGAGGGCGTGTTGCGCGGCACCGCCTGGCTGCCGTTCAACCGGCCCGGTGTGGCCATCGGCGGACTGATCGACGCCAACAAGACGATCACCGATGTCAAGATCGAAAGCGTGGGTCACTGATGAACCTGCTCGCTCTCGACCCGATGCTGATCGGGGATTTCTCGGCGGGTGACCTGTTGACGGTGATCATCAAGGTGGTCATCGCCTTCGTGATCGGCCTCGTCTCGACGATGCTGATGGTCTGGTTCGAACGCAAGATCATCGCCGGTATGCAGAACCGCGTTGGGCCGAACAAGGCCGGGCCGTGGGGCATCTTGCAGACCTTGGCCGACGGCACGAAGTTGTTCTTCAAAGAAGACCTCATCCCCGCAGAGGCCAACCGCTTCGTGTTCAAACTGGCGCCGTACATGGCGTTCGTTCCTGCCTTCCTGATCTGGTGCGTCATCCCGCTCGGCGGCGACTTCCGCGCCGGCAAGGGCGGCCTCATCGAGGTGGCCGGCAAACAGACGATCGCCCAGGTCGCCGACCCGCCCGTCGGCATCCTGCTGGTGTTGATGCTCTCGGCGATCGCCGTCTACGGCATCATGCTCGCCGGTTGGTCGTCGGGCTCGAAGTACCCGCTGCTCGGCTCGGTACGAGCCTCGGCCCAGATGGTCTCGTACGAAGCGGCCCTCGGGCTGTCGCTCGCCGCCGTCTTACTTGTTGCCGGGACGCTGTCGACCAACGGCATCGTTGCCGTCCAAACCGACATCACCCGCTGGCACATCATCGCGACCGGCGTCGTGCCCTTCGTGATCTTCGTGATCGCCGCCACGGCCGAGATGAACCGACCACCGTTCGACTTGGTTGAAGCCGAGCAGGAACTGGTCGGCGGCTTCAACACCGAGTACTCGGGCATCCGGTTCGCGCTGTTCTTCCTCGCGGAGTTCATGAGCGTCGTCACGATGTCGGCCATCATGGTCACCTTGTTCCTCGGCGGCCCGCAACCACTGTTCGACATCCCGATCATTCCGGGAGCGCTCGAAGGCACGCTGTGGTTCCTCATCAAGCTCTTTGCATTCCTGTATGTCTTCGTGTGGCTCCGCGCCACGCTGCCACGGCTGCGTTACGACCAGCTCATGAACCTGGGGTGGAAGCTGCTCATCCCCGTGTCGCTGGGTTGGTTCATGCTGCTCGCGGCATTCCGCGTCGGCCAGGACGAAGACTGGAACCGTTGGGTCGTGCTGCTCATCTCGGCAGGTGTCCTGGCCGTGTGCGGGTTGTTGCTCGTCGCCGCGACCACCGTCAGCGCACGCAACCGCGAACGTGAAGGGGCGATGTTCTGATGGGCTACCTCGACGGATTCCTCGTCACCCTGCGCCAACACCGGTTGTTCGGTGGCGAACGCGTGACCACCTCGTATTCGGGTGGACGAATCG
>JANNNL010000150.1:0-5608 GCA_031398525.1 Actinomycetes bacterium
AGGAACAGCGGCACCAGCAGTGCGAATCCGGCGTGGAGCGAGGGCATCGCCGCGGTCGGGTTCGCCCAGTCGCGACCGGTGATGACCCAGTCGACGAACGTCTTGAAGTCGAGGTGAGCCCACCCGCGGGTAGTAGGCCGAGCGACCGGATCGAGGGCGTTGTACGGGAACTTCTTCGATGCGGCCATCCACGGCGGCACGGTCGGCAACAGAATGAATCCGGCGACTGCGACGAACAACGTGGTAGCGAACCGGCGGACGTACCGACCCCACTGACGCCGATTGGTGACCCACAACACGACGGCGACGGCCACCGGCACGATGAAGTGGGTGTAGTAGATCATCGAGCCAGCAACGTCGTACCAGCGCACGTGGTCGCGCTCGAAGAACTGTTGCTGAATCCAGACATTCGGGTCAGTACCGAAGAACAGTGCCCGGTCGATATCGCGGGGCATTTCGACCTGCAACGGCATCCCGAGTCGATCGGCGATGCCGCGTGAGTAGTCGTAGGCAAACCACATCGACGCGTAGAAGATGAGTTCGAGCACCGTCCAGGCCCATCGCCGCCATGGTTTCCCGATCTGGCCGATGAGCACGGGCACAAGGACCGACACCATCACCGACTTACGTGATATTGGCAGTCCGTTGGTGAAGAACGACCACATGTAGAGACCGCCGTAGGTCGCAAACATAATCCGCCGAATCGTCGACCATCTCGACGGGCCCCATTGGTGTTCGTAGTCGGCCTGATCCTCGTGAGAGGCGGACAGTACAGAGGTCGAGTCCGGCACGATCCGAGGTTATCTGGGCACCGAAGGCTGACTCGCGTCGACCGCCTCCGAGACGCGACAAGGGCCGGACCCGAAGGTCCGACCCCAGCGCACTCCGCCCGCAATCTTGCGGGGGCAACCGATTGACGTGTGGGTCAGGCCGAGGCCTGCTCCAAGGCTCGACGCACGAGCACCTTGGCCAGATGGCTGCGGTACTCGACCGACGCGTTGAGGTCGGCCTGCGGCTCGGCCTCGGCGCCAGCCTGAGCGGCGGCGTCGGCGATCGAGGCACCACCGGCGAGCGCGGCCGACACGCTGGTCGCCAGGATCGGGGTGGAACCCATGTTGACCAGAGCGACGCCCGAGCCACCGTTGCCGGCCCATGCTGCTACACCGACGATTGCCCAGTCCTGAGCACGACGGTTGAACTTCTGGAAGCTCCAGCCAGCGCCGTTCATCTTTGGGATGCGGACCTCGGTGAGCATCTCGTCGGCGGCGAGAGCCGATTCGAGGAAGCCCTGGTAGAAGTCCGTGGCGGCGATCTCGCGGGTGCCGTTGGGGCCTTGGGCGACGTAGGTCGCTCCGAGCGCCAGGGTCACGGCTGGAAGGTCGGAGGCCGGATCGGCGTGGGCGATGGTGCCACCGAGGGTGCCACGATGGCGGACCTGCGGGTCGCCGACGTGGCCCGCAGCATGAGCCAACAGCGGCACATGCTCGGCGAGCAGCGCCGAGGTCTCGACGTCACGGTGCCGGGTGAGAGCACCAATGGCGACGTGATCGCCCGCATCACGGATGTATGACAGGTCGCTCAGGCGGCCGATGTCGACGAGCACCGACGGCTGGGCCAGACGCAGCTTCATCAGCGGCAACAGGCTGTGGCCACCAGCGAGGAACTTGGCGTCCTCGCCGTACTCGCCCACCAGGGCAATGGCTTCGGCGGCCGACGTGGCTCGCTTGTAGTCGAATGCGGCGGGGATCACTTCGAGCCTCCTGAGGCAGCTTGGATGGTTTTCCAGACGGTGTTGGGTGACGCCGGCATCAACATGTCACGGACCCCAAGGCCCGAGAGTGCGTCGACGATGGCATTGATGACAGCGGGTGCAGCACCAATGGTGCCAGCTTCGCCGATTCCCTTGACGCCGAGCGAGTTCGTCGGCGACGGGGTGATGGTGTGATCGGTCGTGATGTTGGGAACATCCGACGCAGCAGGTACCAGATACTCGGCCAGCGAGCCGTTCTTCAAGTTGCCGTCGGTGTCGTAGACGGCCTCCTCGAACAACGCCTGGGCGAGCCCCTGGATGACGCCACCGTGCACCTGACCATCGACGATCAACGGGTTGATCTGATTGCCGCAGTCGTCCACGGCGACGTAGCCGAGCACTTCAACCTGGCCGGTTTCGGTGTCGACCTCGACAGTGCACATGTGGGTGCCGAACGGCCACGAGAAGTTCGGCGGGTCGTAGGTGACGTGCGCTTCGAGGTTGGGTTCCATCCCGTCGGGCAGGTCGTGGGCGGTGAACGCCGCGAAGGCGATCGCGGCGAGCGGCGTCGAGCGGTCGGGCGAACCCTTGACCGAGAACACGCCACCGGCGAAGTCGAGATCGTCAGGCGAACATTCCAACTGGTGGGCGGCGATTTGGCGAGCCTTGTCGATCACCTTGTCACAGGCCATGTCGATCGCCACACCACCGACGACGAGCGAACGCGAGCCATAGGTGTCGAGCCCGAGAGGGCTGGTAGCGGTGTCGGAATGGAGCACATCGACGTCTTCGGGGGCAACCCCGAGCTTGTCGGCGACGATCATCGACCACGATGTTTCGTGGCCCTGACCATGCGGGGTGGCACCCGTGACGACCTGCACCTTGTTGGTGGCCAGGATGCGAACGGTGGCTGCTTCCCAACCGCCTGCGCTGTAGTTCAACGAGGCGAGGACGCGGGAGGGCGCGAGCCCGCACATCTCGAAGTAGCTCGAAACGCCGATGCCAAGTCGCTTGGTGGAGCCCTCAACGTTCTGGGTGACCTGCCGGGCGCGGACGCCGTCGTAGTCGGCGAGCCCGGCGGCTTTCTCGGCGGCGGCCAGGTGGTCGCCCGAGTCGTAGGTCAACCCGCTGAATGCCGTATACGGGAACTGGTCCTTGCGGATGAAGTTCAGCTTGCGGAACGCGAGGGGGTCCATGCCGATCTTGGCCGCCATTGCGTCGACGGCGCGTTCGATGGCGTAGGTCGCCTCGGGTCGGCCGGCGCCACGGTAGGCGTCGGTCGGGGTCATCGAGGTGAACACCGAGGTGCACGAGAAGTCGTAGGCGACCGGGAGGTCGTAGACCCCGGCGTAGAGGAACGCACCCAGAATCGGAACACCCGGGGTGACCAACTGCAGGTAGGCGCCCATATCGCCGAGGATCCGGACGCGAATGGCGATGATCTTGCCGTTCTCGTCGGCACCGAGTTCGATGTCCTGAATCTGACCGCGACCCTGGATGGTGGCGACCGAGTTCTCGCCGCGCTCCTCGTTCCATCGCACGGGGACCCCGTGCTTGCGCGACAGCGCCATGCACAGCAGTTCCTCGGCGTAGACGTTGAGCTTCGATCCGAAGCCGCCACCAACCGACGGGGCGACGACACGCACCTTCTGCTCGGGAATGCCGAGGGTCAAGGCGGCCATCACCTTGAGGATGTGGGGGATCTGGGTCGCCGAGTACAACGTGATGTCGCCGCCGAACGGCTGAGGTACCGACGCGCAGGCGCGGGGTTCCATTGCCATTGGGATCAGGCGCTGCTGGATGTAGCGCTCCTTGACGACGTACTTGGCCCCGCCGCCGTCGAGCGCCGCGGCAACCGCGGCCTCGCCGAGCTTGAGGTCCCAGGTGTAGCTCTTGTTCGTGCCGAGCTCCGGGTGAAGGATCACCCGGTCGCTGAGCGCATCCTCAAGGTCGATCACCGCAGGGAGTGCCTCGTATTCGACGTTGATCGCCTCGAGCCCGTCGTGCGCCGCGACGTCGGACGTCGCCAACACGCAGGCCACGCCATCACCCATATACGCCGCTTTCGAGACGGCGAGTGGGTAGTGGGTCGGGTTCTTCATGTCGGCGGTGACGGGCCATGCGCACGGCATGGGTCCGGCCCACTGGGACTGCAGATCAGCCCCCGAATA
This sequence comes from Actinomycetes bacterium, assembly GCA_031398525.1. Lineage (GTDB taxonomy): Bacteria > Actinomycetota > Acidimicrobiia > Acidimicrobiales > Ilumatobacteraceae > JANMJD01. The sequence continues at coordinate 3,922 of JANNNL010000150.1, forward strand.
CGCCGCAACGACGCCGGGGACGGCGAGCGCCCCACTGACGTCGATGCTGACAATGTTCGCGTTGGCATACGGGCTGCGCAGCACCGCGAGGTGTAGCGCGCCCGGAAGGCTCAAGTCATTGGTGTACTTGGCTTCCCCGGTCAACAGCGCCGGATCTTCCCGCCTGAGCATCCGGGTACCGATGACGCCGGTTGGCGCCACCTCGGTCATGGTCACAATGGGACCCCCATCCCGTATCGGCTCAGCCCGCAGCGCAGGCGAGGACGGACTTCACGATGTTGTGGTAGCCGGTGCAACGGCAGAGGTTGCCCTCAAGGCCGAGCCGGACCTCTTCCTCGGTCGGGTTCGGGTTCTCGTTCAGCAGCCCGATCGACGCCATCACCATGCCCGGGGTGCAATAGCCACACTGCAGACCATGGTTCTCCATGAATGCCTTCTGCATGGCATGCATCTCGCCGTTCTGGGCGAGGCCCTCGATGGTCGTGATCGCTGCGCCGTCGGCCTGAACGGCCAGCACGGTGCACGACTTGACGGACTCGCCATCGAGATGAATGGTGCACGCGCCGCACGACGAGGTGTCGCAGCCGACGTTGGTACCGGTGAGGTTGAGGCCCTCACGGATGTGATGCACGAGCAACGTGCGAGGCTCAACCTCGCTGGTGTGCGCAGTGCCGTTGACGGTAACCGTGATCTGCACGGTGGATACCCCCATGTGTGTCGAAGGCTAAAGGTGTCCGGTCGGATTGACCGGCGTCACATCATGCCTCATCCAGCGCGCTCGCGCGTCCTTGACCGCTTGTGACCCGAAAAGTCGGTCGGTCGAGGTGTGCTAAGCAGCAGTCGGAGGTGTGCCAAAGCAGTATTCATGGAGTATTTGCCGAGATCGTGCGTCGATCTGCCCGTCGAATTTCCAAACGGGGATGTGCTCGGCATCGAAGCCAAGGCGTCGTCGACACCTGCTCGGGACGACGCCCGGCACCTGCGATGGCTGCGCGAGCAGCTCGGCGACCGCTTCGTTGGCGGCATTGTCATCCATACGGGTCCGCGGGCCTCTCGCTTCGAACCCGATGTCCGCTACCTGCCGATGGCCGCCCTCTGGGGACCGTGATCGGACGGCTACGCCTATGCGCCGGATCGGATGTCGAGCCCGGCCTTCATCGATTAGTTTGCGGTCCATGACCGGAATCGCCAAATTCAGTCTTGTTGCGCTCGATTGTCCCGATCCGTTGGCTCTGGCCAAATTTTACGGACTGATCACCGGGTGGCCGGTCGGACGCGGTGATGAGGAGTCGGAGTGGGTGCAGTTGGCCGGTGACGGGGGAGCGACGATCGCTTTCCAACGGGTCGCCGACTTTGTCCCGCCGGTGTGGCCGGGACAGGATCATCCACAACAAGCGCACATCGATTTCGACGTTGACGATCTCGATACCGGCGAGGCCGCGATCCTCGAAGTCGGAGCCCGTAAGGCCGAGTTTCAGCCCGATCCCGGCGGTTTCCGCGTCTATTTCGATCCGGCGGGTCACCCGTTCTGCCTGGTGCTCGCCGGCTAACAGATCACGCGGAGAGCTCGGCGAGCAACTGGTCGATTCGGCGGACGGACGAACGCGAGGTCGCGGTCGAGACGGTCGGCACATGATGGGTACGCCTCAGGGCGATGTCTCGGCCAATCTACGGTCTGCCGATATTT
>JANNNL010000176.1:0-5230 GCA_031398525.1 Actinomycetes bacterium
CTCGGGGGACCGGTCGCCGGGATGTTGATCGACGAAGGTCTGCAGCGCGGCGTCGATATCCGCCCAGAGCCGAACCGTGGCGACGGCGATGTTGTCGCCCGGTTCGGCCCGTCGAATACGGTTGCTCAGATTTCGCAGCGCCTCGACCGTTGTCGGATCGTTCACCACGAGCAGGGCGGTGGCCCCGTGGACCTGCAGTCCCATATCCGACGCTGTCGGCCCAGCACTGATCGCCGCCAAGCGAGCGATTGCCGCGGAGACGTCATCAGCCGTGTCATCGGGAGCGCCGCGGCGGCTTGGCCGGTCGGGGTCTTTGCCGAGTTCGACCAAAACGGCTACCCGAACCTGGTCGAGCCGAGCGCCCCGTTGGACGAGGACCTGGGCGGCGACGCCCTCGCCCTCGGCGATCAAGCCAAGCAGTACGTGTTCGGTGCCGATGTAGTTGTGGCCGAGGCCGAGGGCTTCGCGCAGGGAGAGTTCGAGCACCTTCTTGGCTCGCGGGGTGAACGGGATATGACCCGACGCAACGTTCTCGCCCCGCCCGATGATCTCGGCCACATCGTCACGAACCGCGCCGAGTTCGATGCCCAGCCCATCGAGGGCCAGGGCGGCGAAACCCGTGCCCTCAGCGAGCAACCCGAGCAGCAGGTGTTCGGTGCCGATGTACGCGTGGTCGAGGAGGCGGGCTTCCTCCTGGGCAAGCACGACAACCTTCCGGGCACGATCGGTGAATCGCTGGAACATGATCCCATTGTGCCCGGGCGGTCAAGGGTCAAGGGTCAACAGCGACGTCGTGGAGGTCATGCTCCTGCCGAATGGAGGTGCCCTCAGTTCTCGCCGGCGTACGTGCCGAACGACCAGATGTTGCCTTCGGAATCGCGGATGGAGAACACGAGGCCATCGGGGTCGTAGCCGGGTGATTCCGGGGTGCTGAGCACGTCGACGCGGGCGGCGAGGCAGCGTTCGTAGACCGCCAACGGATCGGCGGTGATCACGTACAAGCTCTCGCCTCCCGGTGGCCGTTCGGAGAACGGGTTCCCCGGGCGATTGGCGGTGGCGGCCTGGACGACGCCTCCTTCGGGCCACCGAAGTTGGCTGTGTTCGACGACACCCAACTCGGCGCCCGGCACGACGAGGTCCTCCTCGAAGCCGAGGACGTCGATCATGAACCGGATGCCGGCGACTGCGTCGACATAGTTGAGCGCGGCCCAGATCCCGCCGGTCGCGGGCTTCGGGGACGCAGCCTGACCGGTGACTTGAGCGCCCTGCTCGCCCATCCGGTCCGCGTAGTCCGACAGCGAGACCTCCTCAATCTGCTGCGACAACATCCACCGATGGCCGAACGGGTCGATCAACGTGCCGTGGCGGGCCCCGTGGGGTTGGTCGGCTGGTTCAGCCAGGGCCGTGGCTCCTGCGTCGATGGCAGCGGCAAACATTGCATCGACGTCATCGACGGCGAGGTGCAGCGCCACTGCCGTGCCGCCCAGACTGCGAGGGGACACGACGCCCATCTCGGGGAACTCGTCGGAGAGGTAGAATACGGTGCCGCCGATGCGGAACTCGGCATGGCCGAGTTGGCCGGCATCCTCGTTCATCACCACCCGCATCACCTCCTCGGCCCCGAAGGCGACGCGGTAGAACTCCAGCGCGGCGGAACCGGCATCGACCGTGAGATAGGGCGTGACCTGAGTGGTTGGCATCGGAGTGCTCCTCGTGACTGGGATGATTGGGCGGGTGCCGGCCGGGATAGCCGCGGGGACGGTGACCGGAGTGATCGTCGGGATGCCCAACAGAAGAGCGACGCGTTCGCGCAGCGCGGCGGCAAACTCGGGACGTGGCTCGATTGGACCATCGGTCCCGGTGAGCACGGAAAAGGGGTCGCTCATCGCCCGTCCTCCTCTCGTTGCTGATGGAACTCGTATCGTTCTCGGAACGCCCGGCGAGCTCGCACCAGCAGAACCTCGGTGGCCCCGAGGGTGCGTCCGAGATGGCGGGCAACGTCGGCGACCGGCAAGTCATCGAGGTATCGCAGGGTCAGCGCCCCGCGATGGTGCGGGGCCAGCATGGCGAGAACGTCGTGGGCCGCCAGGGCGTCGAGCGGTCGGTCCCAATCGTCGATCGGATCGGTCGCTGCTCCCTCGATCGCGTCGATCAGCCGTCGATCTCGTTCGGCTCTTCGCCAGTGATCGACGAGTTTGTTGCGAGCTACGGCGATCAGCCAGGCCGTGGTCAGCGATGGCGCCTGGTGACGGCGCTCCGCGTCGACCGCGGCGACGAAGGTCTCCGAGGTCAGATCTTCGGCGATCGACGGGGACCCGCAGCGCCGCACGAGGTAGCCGTAGACATCGGCGAGTGCGAGGTCGTACAGGGCGAGCAGCGCAGGGCCTCCCTCGGCCGTCGCACTCGCTTGCTCGCTGATGGGTTTCATCACCCCTCCATCGTTTCACCCGCGAGAAGTCCTACACCCACGGTGTATCCGAGGTTGACCGACGGGGCTCCTTTGGAGGCGTAGATTGCGCAGGCAGCCGGAGGTCTGATGATGCCGATGACGACGTTCGATCCGATGATCCACGGGTTCCGGTTTGCCAACCGGTTCCGCAACACGGTGGCCCGACTGCCGAACGGGGCGACAATCCGCACGAGTGGCCGGTGCGGAGGTATGGCGTTTGCGTCGCTCGATATCTTCCACGCCGGGAAGAAAGCACCTAACGACGACTGGTCGGGCTTCGAGCGAGCGGTCCCACCCGATGGCCATCCGCTCGCCGATTACCTGTTCCAGCGGTTGATGAATAGCTTCATCGAGGCCAGCGCCGTCCGATTCCTGGCCTGGACCCTGCTCCCCGACGAGCGGACGTTCATCTTCAAAGGAGTCACCGCTTGGAGTTCGGACGAGATCCCAAGGCTTCGGGCGCAGATCGACGCGGGCACACCCGTCGCTCTCGGGCTCGTCGCAGCACGCCACATCAGCGACGTCGGGCGAGGAAATCACCAGGTGGTCGCATTCGGATATGACGTGGTCAGGGGCGGAATCGATATCGCCGTCTACGACAACAACTCACCACGCACGACGGTGACATTGTCGTGGCGCAAAGGGGTCGACGGCGTCGTGGCGACCAACAGGACGAGGCCATGGCGCGGGCTGTTCGTCCACGCATATGCCCCGGTCACCCCGCCCAAGACGCTGTGGCAACCGCCCCCGCCCCATTGAAGAAGCTTCGGCTTCAGCGTTCAATCACGATCCTGTTGCGGAGCTACCGGTGCCGACTACGCCGTGAGTTTCTCCAGTTCGCGGCGGATTTTCTGCTCGCTGATCGACATCTTTGCCCCGACCGATTGGGCAAACATGCTGACTCGCAGCTCCTCGATCTGCCAGCCGATCTCGGCGAGGTCGTGGGTTGGGAGTTCAGGCGGGCGGGTGGCGCGGACCGCATTGAAGTCGCGCTCCAGCCGCTGTATCGCCCCGACCCGCTGCAGGTCTTTGTGGGCCTCGTCGGCCAGACGTTCGAGTCGGCGATCGAGAGCCCGAACGTAGCGATGGACGTCGATCACCCGATCACATCCAGCAGCCGTGACAAAGCCGGGCTTGACCAGCCGCAACAGGTGGGCGCGGGCATCGAGTACCGACGGTCGCAGCTCACCGGTCACCAACTTGTCAATCCGCCGTGCCGCTTCCACCGCTGCGAGCATCGTGTCGTTTGCGGCTGACGCAGCGCGAGTCGCCAGGCCGGCCAGGGCACCGCGAGCTTCGACCTGAATCAGCCGGAACGACGCCTCGTCCCACACCGCACCATCGATCGTCGACGCAGCGATCACGTGATCGATTGCGGCGGTCACGCAGTCGTCGATGAGTTCGTCGGCCCTGAATCGTCCAAGTCGGGCAATCGCCAGGCGGCCCGAGCCGGTCAGTTGGCGATCGGCGGCCTTGCGCGGTGAGGCGACGGTCAGCGCAAGCAGCCGGCGAATCGCGCCCGGCATCGCCCGGGCCTGGCCGAGTTCCGACGTGAGAATCCGTAGCGAGACCCGCGCGCCGTCATCGACCAACGCCGGATAGCCCCGGACGGTTCGCTCCTCGACGGTCGCCTCGACCACACAGGGGAGGGTGCCAACATCCCAGTCGGTGATGTTCGATCGTTCGAAATCGGGGAACGCCGCGGCGATCGCCACGCGGGTCTTACCCCGCAACCGCAGCTGCAATTCGGCGAGATCCTCGCCAATGCCCAGCCGCTGACCCTCGGCATCGAACACGGCGTAGATCGTGCGGAGGTGGCGCGACACTGGGTCGGTGATGAAATCCGAGGCGCGTATCCGCGAGCCGCACATGCGTGTGAGAGCGACGGCCAGGGCCTCGGGCAGCGACACGCCATTGGGGGGAACCGGTTGGCCCGCGCCCAACTCGTCGATGGCCCGGGCGACGAAGTCGTTGACCGGAGTGACCAGGCGCCGCAGATCCTTGGGCAGCGAACGAACCAGTTCGCCGATCAACTCGTCGCGCAGCCCGGGCACCTGCCAGTCGAACCCGGCCGCGTCAACCTGGTTGAGCACGTCGATCGTGATATGGACGGTGACGCCGTCAGAGGCTGAACCGGGGGCCAGTTCGTAGGTCAGCGGATACGCATGTTCACCTTGAATCCACTCGTCGGGGAACATCTCGAGCCCCGCCGCCTGCGAACCGAGCAGGTCTTCGCGGGTCATGGTCAACAGCTTCGGCTGCTTGCCTCGCGTCGTCTTCCACCAGCGATCGAAGTCGCGCCCCGACACCACATCGGCCCCGATACGGGCGTCGTAGAACTTGAACAGGGCATCGTGGTCGACATCCAGATGACGGCGCAGCCGGTCTTGCAACGCTTCCAACTCGGCGACCAGCGCCCGGTTGTCGTCGAACATCGTCAGGTGGGTATGCCAATCACCGGCGACCAGCGCGTGGTGGATGAACATCTGGCGGGCCACGCCGGCGGCCGCGGCGTCGATCCGGGCGTAGTTGACCGCCCGGTTGTTGACGATCGGCAGCCCGAAGAGCATCGCCTTCTCGTTGGCCATCACCGCCGAGCGTTGCTCATCCCACCACGGGTCGCTCCACGAGCGTTTGATCAGATGCCCACCGAGTTGCTCGGCCCACTCGGGCTGGATGCGGGTGACGACCCTCGCCCACAGCCGATTCGTCTCGACGAGCTCCCCAGCCATGACCCACTTCGGCGGTTTCGAGGTGAGCACCGACCCTGAGCCGATCATG
>JANNNL010000193.1:0-3396 GCA_031398525.1 Actinomycetes bacterium
ATCTGCGAGCCCCAGAAGCCCCCGACGCCGTTCTGGCGGTCGATCCAATAGAACAGGTTGGCGAGCCCGGCCCACATCAACGACCCGGCAGGTCGACCCGAGGGCGTGAGATCGTCGTTGATCTGGAACGTGTAGCCCCACGACTTCGAGAGCCCAGGGAAGAATTCGCCGGAGTTCGACAACGACGGAATCGATGTTGTCCATCCGCCACTCTTCAGGTCGCCGAGCGCGTTGGCCGACATCGAGTCGACGGTCTCGGGCTTGAGTACCCGACCGTTGGGACCGTTGCCGTCATTCAGGAACATGCGGATGAACTTCATGTACTCACCGACCGTCGAGTACAAACCGTGGCCACCCATGTCCATCTCGGGTGGCTGGGGGAGCGCCAGATCGGGGAGCGGGGTGAGCTTGCCGTCTTGCGCCCGGTCGTGGATCGTCGCCCGCCGCGCCTGCATCGATTCGGTCATCGTGAAGGCAATATCGGTCATGTCGAGCGGCCCGAAGACCCGCTCGGCCAACACGTTGCCGAGTCGCTGGCCCCGCACCGCTTCAACGATCTTGCCCGCCCAGTCGATGTTCGGGCCGTACGTCCAGCGCTCGCCTGGATCGTGCAACAGCACGGTGCGAACGGAGTCGTAGGTGCATGACACGACGGTCGGGATGCCCTTGGCCGTGCGGTAGGCCAGATCGTCGGCGCTGAAGAACTCGTACCCGAATCCGGCGGTGTGGAGCAGCAATTGGCTGACGGTGATGTCGCTCTTGGGGGCTCGGGTGATCGGCTGGCCATCGCCGTCGAAGCCAACGAGCACCTCGATGTCGGCGATGTCTGGCACGTGGGTCTTGGCGGGGCCATGCAGGTCGACGAGACCCTCCTCGACACACTGCATCACCGCCGTTCCGACGATCGCCTTGGTGGTCGAGAAGATCGCCATCACGGTGTCGGTGGTCATCGCCTCGCCGGTACCCAGGTCGCGTACGCCAGCCGCGCCCTCATAAAAGTTTTCGTTGCCATCGGTAGCCATGGCGACGACGCCGGGCGCCCCGCCGGCGCGGCCGACGGTGTAGCCCAGGACGTCGTCGAGCGCGTTAGTTACAGATGTTGACATGGTGGAATCCCTCGTCTCGGGTGTTTGCGGGTATTGCTTGGTGGTGGGTGGGTTCGGTTGATTCAGTTCGCCGCGACGCTGGCCAGTTTGGCCAAAACACCATCGATGACCTGGGCAATCGTGTTCACGCCCGGGTTGTCGAAGCGAGCCAGGGCCGGGCCGAGTTGGTCGTAGGCAACGTGGGTCACATCGTCCGCGTCGGCGTACAGGTAGATCCGCGTCGGCAGGTACAGCCCAACTTCGGGCCCGCCGGCCTCGAGCAGCTTGCGCGCGGTCAACGGGTTGCCGACGATGAAATGTTGGGCCTTCATCTCGATGGGAACCCGTGACATCACCTTGCCCCAGTTGAGGAATCCCACCTGGATCAGGTTGCTGCGCCCGGCCAGCGGTTCGATTTCCTCGACGTACTCGGCAAAGGTCTTGGACGCGCTGAGCTTGTCCATCAACACCTCGGTCGAGGCCTTGCCCAACTCGGCCTGGAGGTCTTTGACCGCCTGGGCAAATGGCTTGTCCGAGGTGATGTCGACATGGATGTTTTCGAACGACGAAGTAGTCATGACGAGGTCGCAGCGAGGGCTCGGCGGACCAGGACCTTGGCGAGGTGGACCCGGTAGTCAACATCGGCATTGAGGTCGGCTTGCGGCTCAGCCTGCTCCGCAGAGAGTTGGGCGGCATCTGCGATCGAGGCCCCTTGGCTGAGCGCAGTCATCACGCCGGTGGCCAGCACCGGGGTCGAGCCCATGTTGACCAGGGCAACACCCGATGAGCCGTTGCCCTGCCAGGCGGCGACTCCGACGATCGCCCAATCCTGCGCTCGTCGATTGAACTTCTGGAAGCTCCACCGCGCCCCGTTCATCTTCGGGATGCGGATCTCGGTGAGTATCTCGTCGGGGGCCAACGCCGACTCCAAGAACCCCAGATAGAAGTCGACCGCGGCGATCTCGCGAGTACCGCTCGGACCCTGCGCGACGTAGGTGGCTCCAAGGGCGAGCGTTGTGGCTGGCAGATCAGAGGCCGGGTCGGCGTGGGCGATCGACCCGCCAATCGTGCCGCGATGGCGCACCTGCGGGTCGCCGACATGGCTCGCCGCGTGGGCCAACAGCGGCACATGTTCGGCGAGCAGCGCCGACGTTTCAACCGCACGGTGACGGGTCAGGGCGCCAATAGCTACATGGTCGCCCCCGTCGCGGATGTACGACAGATCGGTCAGCCGGCCGATGTCGATGAGGACCGACGGTTGGGCGAGGCGGAGTTTCATCAACGGCAACAGGCTGTGGCCGCCGGCGAGGAACTTCGACTCATTGCCGTGCTCGCCGACCAGTGCCACCGCCTCGGCGGCCGAGGTCGCTCGAACGTAGTCAAATGCCGCGGGGATCATCAGTTGCTCGCTTCCGGGTTGGAGTTGTGGCTGGCCGCTTGGATCGCTCTCCACACGGATTGTGGTGAGGCGGGCATTCGGATGTCGGTGACCCCGAGCCCCGACAGGGCATCGACGATCGCGTTGATCACCGCTGGTGCCGCCCCGATGGTGCCCGCCTCACCGACGCCCTTCACACCGAGTTGGTTGGTCGGCGACGGGGTGACGGAATGGCCGAGTGTGATCGACGGGACGTCGCTGGCGGCCGGCACCAGGTACTCGGCGAGCGAGCCGTTGCGCAGGTTGCCATCGGTGTCGTAGACCGCCTCTTCGTAGAGCGCCTGGGCGAGACCCTGGATGACGCCACCATGGACCTGGCCCTCGACGATCAGCGGGTTGACCTGCACGCCGCAATCATCGACGGCGACGTACTTGAGCACCTCGACCTCGCCCGTCTCGGTATCGACCTCGACGACGCAGATGTGGGTACCGAACGGCCACGAGAAGTTCGGCGGGTCATACGTTGTGTGCGCCTCGAGATTCGGTTCCATCCCGTCGGGCAGGTTGTGGGCGGTGAATGCCCCGAAGGCGATCGCGGCGAGCGGCATCGACCGGTCGGGTGATCCCTTCACCTGGAACGAACCGCCGACGAACTCCAAGTCGTCGGGGTCGGCTTCCATTTGGTGGGCGGCAATCTGCAATGCCTTGGCGATCACCTTGTCGCAGGCCATCGCGATTGCCACGCCGCCAACGACGAGCGAGCGCGAGCCGTAGGTGTCAAGACCGAGGGGCGAGATGGCCGTATCGGAGTGGAGCACATCGACGTCTTCGGGGGCGACCCCCAACTTGTCGGCGACGATCATCGACCATGACGTTTCGTGACCCTGGCCGTGGGGAGTCGCCCCGGTGACCACTTGCACCTTGTTGGTCGCC
>JANNNL010000259.1:0-5126 GCA_031398525.1 Actinomycetes bacterium
TTCGGGGCGCTACAGGCCGACGAACGGTTCATGAGCGTGGTGCCCGCCCCGTTCGGCTTCGGGCTGTGGACATCGCATGTCAGCCCGACGCTGCTCGGCGTACCGTGCGTGGTGCAGGAGCGATTCGATCCGGCCGAGGCCGCGGCGGCCATCGAGCGCCACCGGGTCACGGTGCTTGCCGCGGTGTCGTCGCAGTTCGTGATGATCCTCGACGCGGCCGGCGACAACGATCTCAGCTCGTTGCGGGTGTTGTTCACCGGCGGCGAGGCGATCTCACCGGTCCGTGCCCGCGAGTTCGAGCACCGCACTGGGTGCCGGGTGCTGAACTTCTATGGCTCCAACGAGACCGGCATGCTGTCGGGGACGCAGGTCGGTGATCCGCTTGAACGTCGGCTGACCACCGGAGGTCGCGTCGTCCAAGAGATGCAGGTACGGCTCCACGACCTCGACGGGCAACGGCTGGAGGGAGACCGGGGGGAGGGACAGCCGGCGTGCCGGGGCCCGGCGACGACGCTGGGGTATTGGGACGACGACGCGGCGAATCGCGAGTTGTTCACCGATGACGGCTGGATGTTCATGGGTGACGTCGTGCGGATTGACGACGAGGGATGGCTGACCGTCGTGGCCCGCACGGCCGACTTCATCATCCGTGGCGGCAAGAACATCTCGGCCCCGGCCGTTGAAGAGGAGGTCGCCACCCATCCGGCGGTGAGCCTGGTGGCGGCGGTAGCCGTTCCCGACGACCGGCTGGGCGAACGCGTCGGGGTCTACGTGGAACTACGCCCTGGTCAGACCCTCGATCTTGCCCAGCTGACCACCCACCTCGATGGACGTGGAGTGAGCCGCGAATGGTGGCCCGAACACCTCTGGATCATCCCCGAAATGCCCCGATCGTCGGGCGGCAAGATCGCCAAATCCGAGCTGCAGGCGCGCGCTCGGAGCGATGAACTGAGCAAGATGTAGGTAGGCCCCTCAGCCAATAGGTATCGCTGGAGCGACGTATACGCCAATATTCGGATGCATCGAGTGGGGTGTTTCGGGCAGTGTGTCCCCTGGAAAGGAGGTACACGATGTTCGTGTCACAGAACGTGGAGCTGGCGCACCAGATCCAGCGACAGCGTCTGCGAGAGGCAGAAGCATGGCGACTGGCCCGCAGCGCATCCACATCGACTCGCCGACGCCGCCACTGGTGGCGTCGGCGAGGCCCGTTTTGGGCCCAGTCGCGAGCATGCATCGGCACCGTGCATCCCCACGTGAATACCGCTCCCGCCCCCAGCGATACGCTGGTCACCGTGAACCGGCGTGGCGTGAACCCGGCTACTCCGCGGGGCGCGGCGTGGGTTTGACGTAGAAGGTCAACCGGGCCGAGGCTCCACCGTCGATCGATGCGCTGAGGTCGTACGCCCCGTACAGGTGAAGCGGCGCATTGGGCGGCAGCGGAACTGCGAGGGGGATCGTAGCGCTCTCCCCGGGCTCATAGACGCCGCCACCGGCAGCGGGCGCGGTCATCGCCCCGGTGACGGTCAACAGCTCACTGGCACTTTCCACATGACGGATACGGACGTGAATTTCGTGCGCCTTGTCGAGTTCCGTCGGAGCGATCTCGACGATTGTCGCCAGAGTAAGCGGTCCGAGGACGGCCGGAAGTTCCGGACGGTAGAGGCGGGTCACCCCTCCGGAAGCAATGAACAACAGGCCTTCGCGGATCTGGGCGAAATCGCACAGAGTCAAGGCCATGATCGTGGCGCGATCGAGCGATGAAGGAGGGAAGCTACCGGAGTCCATGTCGTCGGCGATCTTACGGATCCGCACCGCGTTGCGCTGGTCAGCCGAACGGCGAGTCGGGCCGTAGAGCCGATCGGTGGCAGGTGCCGGTGCAGCGATGTCCCATCGGCCACCACGACGTTGTCACTTTTTCAGTCGGTCATCAGCTCCACATCGACGGGGCTTCCACCGCCCGGGCCATTGATCGGGACGATGTCCATCGGGCAGGCCGAGGCGATCACGATCACGTCGTATACCGCCTGAAAGCCGACCCGGTCGCCCGGAGCGGAGACGGTCGGTTCGAAGGTGATGTTGCCGTCGAGGTCCCACGGGATGTTCATGAACAGATTGAGCGGCGCCGGGACCGGATTGCGCCGCACGATCGACATCTCGGCGAGGGCTTCGGCGAAGTTCTCGCAGCACGACCGATGGCCCGGGGCTGCCCCGAGCTGGGCATATCGGAACGGATCGCAGGCTGCGATGACGGTGTCGTGGACGCCGGGGCTGGTGTCCGATGTCATCGTCAGCATCGTCGAACGTTCCTCGTCGAGCAGCTCATCGCCGGGTCGCGGTCGAAGGTTCCGCCACTTCACTCGCGAGTGCTGCATCGACAGGGCAATCTCGGGCCGATCAGCGCAGATCGCCCAGAGGTCAACGACCTGTGTGCCATGGGTGTTGATCACCTCGATGGTGCGTCCGGCGGGCACGGCGACGGCGCGGGCGTAGCTTCCGGGAACGGTGAGCGTGGGCAACGGAATCCTCCGTGTTTGGCAGATGAGAGAGGTTGGTTGGTCGGTGTCGTGAGGGCGGTCGCCGGGGTGCGAGGCTGGGGCCGATGGTAGAACACGCCGACACCTACCTGCGCCGCCCGGTTGCCGTGGTGACCGGGGCCAGCCGAGGAATCGGACGCGCCGCAGCGATCGACCTCGCCCACGCCGGGTTCGACCTTGTGATCACCGCCCGAACCGAACGCGAGGGTGAAGGCCGCTCCGATACCGACGATGGGTTGGTGTTGCCCGGCTCGCTGGAGTCGACCGCCGCGGCGATTGTCGCGACGGGGGCCGAGGTGCTCACGGTCCGAATGGATCTGCTCGATCGGGCATCGGTATTGGCCGCCGTGGCAGCCGCGTACGACCGATTCGGCACCATCGACCTGCTGCTCAACAACGCGGTCTACCAGGGGTTTGGCGGCATGGAACTGATCGCCGATATCCCCGACAACGGCCTCGCCAACGTCATCGAGGGCAACGTGTTCGCCCAGCTGGCGTTGGTCCGTGCCGTGCTGCCAATGATGGTTGCGGCCGGGGGCGGCACGATCATCAACATGATCTCGTCGACCGGATACGTCGATCCGCCAGCCCCCAGCGGCTCGGGAGGATGGGGCCTCGGCTACGCGATGTCGAAGGCGGCATTCGGACGGATCACCCCGCTCGTTCATGTGGAGTACGCCGCCCACGGGGTCCGAGTGTTCAGCGTCGATCCGGGGTTCACGATCACCGAGAAGATGATTGCCGCCGGCCGGGCCGCGCAGTATTCGAAGCATTTCACCCCCGCCACCCCCGAGGTGATCGGCAAGGCGATCCGCTGGTTGGCGACTGACCCGGCTGCCGACGAATACTGCGGCAAGGTGGTCATTGCCCAACGCGAGGTCGCCAAGCGCGGTCTGCTTCCCGACTGGCCGCCGCCTCGGCCGCTTCCCACCGAACCCTCGACGGACGCCGCATGACCCCCACTCTCACCGTTGGCCTGGCCAACTTCGGTCCGCCTCACGGCGGTTCGTTGCGGGCGATGGTCGAGCTGGCTCGACACGCCGAAGATGTCGGCGTCGACCGCATCAACGTGGTCGATCACGTGGTGATGGGCCCGCACACCGACGCCTACACGTGGGGGCGGTTCCCCACCCCACCCGACGCGATCTGGAATGAGCCGCTGACCGTGCTCGCTGCGATGGCGGCCATCACGACGACGTTGCGGCTGTCGACGGGCATCCTCATCGCTCCGCTACGGCCGGCCGCGCTGCTGGCCAAGACCGTTGCCACGCTCGACCAGCTCTCCAACGGCCGGGTCGACCTCGGCGTTGGCGTGGGATGGCAACGTGAGGAGTACCTGGCCGAGGGTCTGGCATTTGAGCAGCGCGGCCAATTGCTCGACGACACCATCGGGGCTTGCCGGGCGCTGTGGACGCAGATGCCGGCGGCCTTTTCATCCCCATCGGTCTCGTTCACCGAGACCTACTGCAGCCCACAACCCGTCCAGCCTCGGGTCCCGATCTGGTTTTCCGGGGTCTTGATCGAGCGCAACGTTCGCCGGATCGTCGAACTGGGTGACGGGTGGATTCCGATCATGGGCGCCACCATCGACGACATCGCCGCCGGCACCACGCGACTGCGCGCGGAGTACGTCGCGGTCGGCCGTGATCCAGTGAGCCTCGCTGTACAGGCTCCGGTCGTGATGGCCAAAGGCGACAACGGGTTCGATATCGACGCGACGATGGCATCGGTCCCTCGCCTGATCGAGGCCGGCGCGACCACTATGTACATCAATCTGCGGGCGTTCGACCCGGCCGGAGACGCACCCGGTGAGACGATGAGTCGCATGGTCGCCGCGTTCCGTCGGGAAGTCTGAGGTCCCCACGCGCGAGCGGGCGCCGGTCGGTGCGTAGTCTGCTGTCGATGGAACCGCCGATTGGGATGTTGCCGTGACGGCGCAGAGTCCGATGGCGACGGCGATTCGCTTGGCGGGAGCAGCCGAGGCGCTCGCCGCACTCGCCGCATACGTACGGGTCGAGTCGGGCGAGGTGCAGGTGAGCGGCGAGATTCGCACTCGTCTCGCCGCGGTGGTCACTGAGTTGCTCGGCGTGCCACCCCCGATCGATATCGGAGTGATGCCGGTCGTCGGCCTCGCCCGGGCGTTGCTCCGTCAGGCGAGCGACATGGTCGAGCACCCGGGGGGATCGGATGTGTGGGCGGAGCCCGACGTGTTGGTCCTCCAGGGGATGGGGCGGATGTCGATGGCCATCACCGAAGCATTTGTTGTAGCTGTCGACGAGCTCGACGGAATGGGTGAACGGCTCGCTGCTCCCGATGCGTCCCTGCTCGACGTCGGCACCGGCACCGGCTGGCTGGCGATAGCCACGGCCAGGACCTTTCCATCGGTGCGCGTCGTCGGCATCGACCTCTACGATGCAGCCCTCGACCTGGCTCGGGCGAACGTGATCGCCGAGGGGCTGGAGGATCGCATTGAGCTGCGTGCGCTTGATGTCACCGACCTGGCCGAGACCGCTACATTCGATGTGGTCTGGCTACCGCTGCCGTTCATCCCCGAGCGGAGCATTCCGGCTGCCGTTGCGGCAGTGACGCGAG
>JANNNL010000262.1:0-9668 GCA_031398525.1 Actinomycetes bacterium
CCCGGCCTCGACCGATTGGCATCGGAGCAACCTTCCCAGGAAAGTGTCATTGACCTGCGGGAAGTAATCGCTCACCTGCCGGACCGCGAACGCCGAATCATTGAGCTGCGCTACTTCGAAGGCTGGTCGCAGAGCGAGATCGCCGAGCACGTCGGCATCAGCCAGGTTCACGTGTCGCGCCTCTTACGAGCCACGTTGGGCACGCTCCAAACTGCCTTGACGGCATAGATCACCCATGAACGTACGTGCCGGACCTCGACTCGGAATCCTCGCCGGGATGTACCTCGTACTCATTACCATCGGTGGCGTGGCCTCGATGCTGCTCCTGGTTAAGTGGGAGTCGGCCGCTACCGACCGGCGCACCATGCAGATTGCGGCGGAACAGGTTGCCCGACTGGAAGCGGCATACGCAGACCAGGAGGTCGCAGTCCGCGGATACGTGCTGACCGGTCAGGCTGCGTTTCTGGCGCCATGGGAGCAGGGTGAGCAAGATGTTGAACGGTTGCGACAACTGATTCAGGGACCGGCGGAGCTCACGCCACGGCTCGAGAATCAGTTTGCCGCGCTTGACGCCGCTGCTCGCGATTGGCATATCCTCGCGACGAGCGCGGTCAGCGCCCGCCGGAACGAGGTCATCGCCGACCGCGATATCGATGTCCAAATGGTCGAGCGGCAGCAGCTTTTCGACGTGCTGCGAGATCGCTTCGATCGCTTCGACACGTCGCTTCAGACCGAGGTGGCGAGGGCCGACGCTCGACGCCAGCGGGCATATCGGTGGGCAATTTCCGTGGTGCCGACCATCTTTGGGGCCGCGCTGGCCCTGACTGCGGTGTCGGGCTGGCTGGTACGCCGCTGGTTGACCAGACCGTTGGCCGCCATTGTCGAGGTCACGCGCCAACTGCAAGCAGGACGCCCGGCCGAGTTCCCTCGCGGGGGTGTTCCCGACATCCGAGAAGTCGTCGAATCGGTCGACGCGATGCAACGCACGGTCATCGAGCAACGTGACATGGCTATTCGATCGCGCGAGGCCATGGAGCAGAGTGCGGTGCTCGCGATTCAGCTCCGCTCGGAACTCGCCCACGAACTCGGCGAGTATCCATCGGGTTGGACGGTTGCCGCTGGACTACTGCCGGCCACAGGCATCGTCGCCGGCGACTCGTACGACGTGAGCCTCGTCAACGCGCACACGATGGGCGTGATCGTGCTCGATATCGCCGGGCATGGCGCAACGTCGGCCATCGCCGCCTTGAAATGTAAGGAGATGCTCAAGTCCGGCCTTCGTTCCGGACTGCAACCGGGTGCGGCGCTCAACTTTTTGATGGCGTCCGACCACGGTCTCAATGACTCGTTCCTCACTGCGGTGGTTGCGCTGCTCGATACCGACACCGGCATGTGTCGCTACGCGAACGCGGGGCATCCACCGCCGATGATCCTCCCGCACAACGGATCCCCGACCCTGCTGAATCCAACGGGCCCACTGCTCGGTCCGATTCCTGCGTCGTGGTATACCGATTCGGTCCATGTCCCCAATGATTCCAAATTCGTCATCTACACGGATGGGTTGATCGAGGCCCGCAATGCCGAGCGCAGTTTCTTCGGCGAGCAGACGGTCATCGACCTGATCAGCGGCATGGCATGCGAGACGGTCCAGTCCGTGATCAAGAACTTGTTCGAGCACCTCGCCGAGTTCAATGAGGGCCGCCTCGCCGATGACGTCACGCTCATCGTCGCCTGCCGGCTCGATGAATCAGAGGACTGTGATCAATGAGAACGGGTATGGGGTTGCATATACATCCCCAGGCGACTGCGGGCCGCCCCCGAACGATCGCGAAATGCTGTGAGATCAATGATTCTTGAGGGCGGCGAACGAGAACTGGGATCCCGCGAACTTCCCGGGTCATCGCTTGCCCCGTCGGTCGCGCGGTCGTTCATCGAAGAGTCCCTCAGCCGACACCACCTCGACGCGCTGCGAGAAACGGCCCTGCTCTTGACGAGCGAAGTAGTCAGCAACGCAGTGACCCACGCGCAATCCGCCTCCGTGCTGCGGATCCGGCTTGTCGGTGACGCCGTTCGGGTCAGTGTGACTGATACGGGATACGGCTCGATCGTCGTGGGGGCGGTAGCTCCTCACGCGGCAGGCGGCGGGCGGGGCCTCTTCATTGTCGACCAGGTGGCAAGGGACTGGGGAACGAAACAGACCGATCAAGGCACCGAGGTCTGGTTCGACTTGCCTCTGCCCAGACCCGACTGATCCCGCGGGCTGGCGACTTGATCGACCAGGCCGCCAACGGTCACGTTTGCGAAGGAATCGGGCGGGTATTGGTTTGGGATGAGAAAGCAACCCGACCTTGTCGACTACATCGCATGGGAGCAAAGTTCTGCCGCCCCAGACGTCGGCCCGGCAGAGGCTTGTCGACAGGCAGCCTCGGTCGCGGCCTGGTGTGCGTCGTCGTGCTTGGGTGCTGGCCTGCCCGAGTTGACGCGCTGCATTGAGGTCTGCCTCGACACCCACGACGTGTTGCAGACCGCTGCGACGCTGCTCACCAGGGCCGACCTCGAGGGACGCGCCGCCATCGCCCGGTCCATCGCATTCTCGGCGCTCGTGGCGGCCGGCGAATGCGCCGCCGAATGCAAGCTGCATGCCAAGACTCGTCGCTACTGCGAACTGTGCGCCGCCGCATGTGTGCGAGCAGGGACGTCGCTTCCCACGGTGATTGAGACCCTCGATGCGGTGTTGTCCTCGGCAAATCCGACAGTGTGAGTCAGCTCGCCGTGCCCTGATCGCAGCAAGAACGAGACGCTTGCTCGAATCCAGATCGCAATCGCAGAGGAACCGCCCGGTCCGGGCGGTTCCGGTGCGTTTTAGCCGATACTGCTCTCCGTCGGACGGCCGAGCGATTCGGCGTGCTCGACGAGTTCTTGGATCTGCTCCGGGGCATCGGCGGAACGGGCATCGATCTGCGCGGCGTCCTGGTCAAGAGGGTCCACGGATTCCGCTGAATTCTCGGTAGGTGTCGACATCTCGCCGGGTGCCGAATCGGGAGGAGCGACGTCGTCGTCTCGACGGTCTCGCAGGGCGAGCAGGACATCGGAATCCTCCTCCGTCGCCATTGGACCGTACTGCAGGGTGAGAGTGCCGCGCGCCCCACAGGCCGGGCAGGTGATCGCGGCAACCGCAACCATATCGTCGGGGTCCGAGGCGCCCTCGAGCCGGCGAATGCTGTGCATCTCGACCGACGCCGGCGGCGAATCCGTGTCACAGGTGGAACAGTCGACCAGACCGTCAGCGGTGACGCCGAAAATGCCGTCGAAGCCGCCGTCGCTGTACAGCTCAAGCACCGACGTCAGCGTGACCTCATCCTTTGAGTCACCATTGTGTGAGTCGTTAAAGTCGGGACGGTCAGGGTCCGTCGGCATGGTAGGGGCAGTGTGATCATTGGCCATGGCCAAGACATACCCGTGAGCGGAGTGTTCCAGTCGCCTCCTTCCACAGCGGCGGCCACGATCACAGAACGTATGCATTCCGGCGCAACCGGGTACTGCGCAAACATGCGAAAGATCAGACGTCTGATAGTCCTCGGAGCCGGAGCGGCAGCCGCCTACTTCCTCGATCCGTCCGAGGGGAGCAGCCGCCGAGGTCGTCTGCTTGCTTACGTGAAGACCAAGCGAAATCGTCCGACACAACCGGTGGCCGATCAGGTCGATTCGCCGACCGACATCACCGTCGTCATCGTGACGGAGCCCGACGCCGAATCCGTTGAGCCCCAGGTCATGAACTTGAGCTGAAGCCGTTCAGTAGCTGAGCGGTGTCAGCCGACTCGGTACAGATATGTGCGTCCGGTATGGACGGAGTCGGATTGGGGTAGGTGGTACCACAACCACATGATCAGGAGTCTTTTCGTGAACACCTACGAGCTACCCGACCTTCCCTATGCGTACTCAGCCCTGGAACCGAAAATCTCGGCGCAGGCCATGGAAATTCATCACACGAAACACCACGCCAAATACGTCGCAGGTACGAACGCAACGCTGAAGAGCCTGAAGGACGCCACCGACACGGAGATTCCCGGTCTCGAACATGCCTTGGCGTTCAACCTTGGCGGCCATCTGCTGCATTCCCTGTACTGGCAATGCATGACCCCGGGTGGCGAACAACGTCCCGAGGGTGACCTCCTCGATGCCATCAACGAGAGTTTCGGATCGTACGAGCGGTTGACGGAGCGGCTGACGGCCGCAATCACCACGGTTCAAGGTTCGGGGTGGGGCGCACTCATGTGGGAGCCCCTCGGTGAGCGACTCGTGGTCGCTCAAATGCGCGATCACCAGGGCGAACAGATCATCGGCGCACAACCACTCCTGATCGCCGACAGCTGGGAACACGCCTACTACCTCGACTATCAGAGCGACAAGGCTGCCTGGGCGAAAGCGTTTCTCTCGGTCGCCGATTGGTCGGGCGCGAGCCGCCGTTTCGATCTCGCACGGCAGGCGGGCTCACCGATCGACCGTCCCTCGCCGGCTAACCCCTGAGATTCAATTGATGCCTTCGACGGCAAGGTGCCGTCGACTCAGGCTGGTGCGGGCGCAACGGTCAGAATCGCGGCGTAGTTGCCGACGGCTCGAAGACGGACGCCGGGGACCGTGTGCCCGTCGCCCAACTCGATTGCCTCGATGATTCCGGTGGGAGAGATGATCAAATCGTCGATGGTCCCAACACAGTCGCCGTGCATGTCCAGAAGCTTCAATCCTCGAGGATCGATGACCTCGTTGAGTGACTTCGGCGAACCGACGGCAAGGAGCGGGTCGAAGGTAAGTACATCGCCATCAAAGCCATGCACCGCAGTCGATGGAACGACGCCAGCGGACAACTCGACGCTGACGATGCGATCGCGCTCCAACACGATGCCCGTCACTTTACCGACGGTGATCGCGGTGCCCAGTTCGACGGCGTCGTGGCCGAGGAGTTCCGAGAAGCGGATCATTCCGGCACGCCGTCGGGCAACGAGAGTTCGGCGGCGTGGCCGGTGAGATCGCTGCGCATTCGATGTTCGTAGCTGTCGGGCACAATGAGCGCGCTGCCCGACAGCGCAGTGTGTGCGCCGAGTGAGACGATTCCATCGCCCGCAGGGCCGCCACTCACTTCGAAGCCGACAATGCGCGGCGCTGATCCGCCCAGAACGATGACATCGCGCACGATGCCCAGCACCCGACCCGACTCGGTGATGACCCGATCTTCGATGACGTTCGCGGAACGCTCGGTGTCCATGTCGGCTGGAGCCTCGTCGGCCTTGACGAGCGAGCCCGACCCGGTGACCATTACGGCGTCGGTACCGACGGATACGACTGCAGCGAGGGGGAGTACCTGCTTCATCCGGGATCCGAGAAATCCGCGTTTGCGCAGCGTGAAGCCAGTAATGGCCCCTTTCGATGCGTCGAAGACCACATCACGGATCTCAGCGATTGCGTTCCCCGTATCGCCGTCGACAACGGGTCGGCCGATGAGGTCCGCTCCCCTCATCACTACCACGGTCATCGCTTCGACCCCTCGGAAGTCAGTGTCGACGCCTCTGTCGAAGTCGGATGCGACGCGATCAGCACGCCGCCACGACGACGGTTCCGCAACCACGTCACGACCAGCGTTGCTACACAGACCACGGCCACGAGGGCGATGAAGGTCGCCGTCAGCCCAGTCATCGTCCACGTCCATTGCCAAAGTCGACAAGACCCGTGCGGCGGGCCGCGTTAGCAACCGGCGCGAGGACCCGAGTTGGATCGACGTGGAGAACTCGGGCAATCGCCACAATCGCAACCGTCACCCATAACACAGCACTGGACATCGCGTCTCCATTCGGTGGTCAACCTCTCAGCTACCCGATTCGGCCGCGGACTAGACACCCGTCCAGCGTGACCCTGACCGCTCTGTTGCGAGGTTTGCTGTCATTGCGGCAGATCGAAAACTTCGATCAGTGGTTTACGACTACTCGGCAGCGGGCATATGTCGCTTATCTACTCACCATTTCATCGAAGGGTTTCACATGTTTGGATTCATCATCTTCTTGCTCGTCGTCGGTCTGATCGGAGGGTTTGTTGCCCGCGCTCTCGTTCCTGGTCGAGATTCCATGAGCACTGGCCAGACGCTGATCTTGGGCGTGGTCGGATCATTCGTCGGCGGGTTTCTGGGCTATGTGATCACCCGCAAAGATGCGACAACCGGAGCATTCCAGGCATCGGGAATCATTGGCTCGATCATCGGCTCGGTGATTGCCCTACTCGTCTATCGCGCCGCCACCGGCCGTCGCCACGCCGTCCGCCGCTAACCCTACGGGCCCATCGGAGAGAACATCATCATGACATCCATTCAGGAACCGTCGCACGACCGAGCGGTCACCCAGTTCGACCCACCGGTACCGGACTCACCCAATCTTGACCCTCGTGTTTCACCAGTTTGGGAACCCGAGGCTCAATCGGGCATCGACAGGACTTCAACCCGACAAGTCGTGCCAGCGGCACAAACGCGCACCTTTCATACGTCACGATTCGCGCTCGATACGTTCGTTGTCGCCGCGATCGGCCTCGCAATCCTGACCACGGGGCTGATCGCCATCACCCGCGGCGGCTTCGACGGGCCCATGGCCGACCCGGTCGTGGAAGTGCTCGGATTCAAGCACACCACCACGCTCGGACTGCTCGAAATCGGATTCGGTGCGTGCATCCTGCTCAGCGCGTTCGCCGCATCGCGTCGCGCCGAGGTCTTCTTCGGCATCGTGCTCGCTGTCGCCGGCTTCGTCGGCTCGGTCCAAGCCGAGTCGTTTCAAGAGTCACTTGCCCTCGAATCGGCGATGGCCAACCTCGCCGTAGTCGCCGGGATCATCGTGGTGCTCGCCGCCCTCCTGCTGCCGAGAACGAGCACCAACACGACGAAGATCGTCCAGACGTAGTCCTCCTCGTCGTGTGGCCAGCCGATGTCGACGTAGCGATTATCGCGAAGGTATGAGCGGACGGCCGCATATGAGTTGGTTATTTGAGATCGGGAGGAACCTTCTATCGAGATCAACCCGCGGGTCTACGGCCCCACACGCCTTGACCCCGTAATGGCGAAGAATCTCGAAACCTTGCGGACCGGGGCTGTCGAGGTCTTCCTTCGTGGCTGATCCGTGGAGCTTGCCAGTTCTTCGTCGGCTCATCGACCCGGTTCGATACGCGGCAGACCGAAGGCTGGCCTTCGGAATCGCGGCGATCTTGTTGGTCGAGCCCCAATACGTTTACCGCCGAATCATTCACTGGTTCCTGGGCCTCGGGATCGGCGTCACTGCGCACTTCCTCTACTCTCTCGTTCGCTTCCCCGTCGGGGTCCACGTGTTTGGTGACAGCCTGGTCTACGACTCCACTCACACCCATTTGGAGCCCGTGTTGGTTGTCTACTTGCTCGTCACCTGCGCCTGCGGACTCGCGTCAAGCCACCAAGCGATCCGGGCGTTCGGGGTGCTCGCCTTCATACTCGCGGCGGTCGCCTACCTCGTGAAGGCCCAGGCCTTCGTATCGGTTTGGTGTCTGTTCGCCGCAATCCTCAGTCTGGTGCTCTACGCCTACTTCGCCGGCCCCGACCGTGGCGAATGGTCAACGATGGCCGACGAAATCGAGCATGCCGATCCGCATCGAGCATCTTCGAACCCCGTGAACGACACCGCCCCGACGTCACTCGCCAGACCCCGCCTCAGCGTTTGCACATTGAGGACGTTTGGCCCTGCCCCAGGTTTCGTGCGGCCAATACGTTGAGTCTTGCCCGAAGCCGTCTGCCGTTGACATCAAGGGAGCAGTCATGAAAGTGATCATCGTTGTTGGTTCGAAGCATGGTTCGACGCGCGCCATCGCCGAGGCGGTGGGTGATGGACTTCGCGATCGTGGGCTTGACGTGTCGCTCGTCGACGCCGACGCTGACGACATCTCGTTGGACGGCTACGACGCTGCAGTGATCGGCAGCGCGGTCTATGTCGGGCGCTGGATGAAAGACGCACGAGACTTCCTCGAGACCAACCGTGAATCGCTTCGCAGGATGCCGCTGTGGTTGTTCTCGAGCGGTCCGTTGGGCGACAGCTCGAAGCAGCCCGATGATCTGGCCGACGTCCGGACCTTTGCCGACGATGTTCAGGCGCGCGACCATCGGGTCTTCGCAGGGAAACTCGACAAGGCAGATCTGAATCTCGCCGAGCGCGCCGCCGTCCGCATGGTTCACGCCCCGTACGGAGACTCGCGCGAGTGGGGCGAGATCCGGTCATGGGCGGCGACCATCGCCACAGAACTCACGGGGACGGCAGCTTCCGACGATGCGCCGACGATGAGTGGTGCAAGGTTCACATCATGAGCTTTGGGAACGCGTGTGTCTCGACACTGCTGCGTTCACCGTTCCATCGGTTGTTGTCGGGCTCGACAGACCTGATCCGCTTCCGGGGCCGCCGGACGGGCCGGGAGATCACGACGCCGACGCAATACGCCGAGCGAGGCTCCGACGTCGTCATTCTCGTCGCCCGGCCGGACACCAAGACCTGGTGGAAGAACTTCCGCACGGAACACGATCTCGACCTGTTGATCCGGGGTCGGTGGTCGCCTATGACGGCCAAGGCCGTTGTCGGAGCCGACGACGCGGCCGAGATCGGCCCGCTGCTCGATGCCTACCTCACTCGTTTCCCACGTGCTCGACGCACACTCGGCGAAGGAACGCCCGACGACCGCGCCAGGCGGGCCGTAGTCGTGAGATGCCGACCCCGATGACAGCCGAACCATCACGACCCGATGACAACCCGATGACAACCCGAACCATCACGACCCGATGACAACCCGAATCATCCAAGGAGCCCGCACATGAAGCCAGCACGAATCGTCAGTCTCGTGATCGGATCACTGCTCGCGCTCATCGGCTTCGGCCTGCTGGCCGGAGGTGGCATCCTCGGTTGGGCGCTCGCCACCCAACGCGACGATGCCGGCTACTTCACGACCGCGAACCAGCAATTCACAACCGACAGCTACGCGCTCACCTCCGACAAGATCGACCTCGGTGACCCGGGCCCGGATGGATTCGGCGAGTGGGCGAACGCGAGTGTGCGAGTGAGCGTCGACAACGTGGGCAGCGGCGAGGCGTTTGTCGGGATTGCCCGCGAGGCCGACGTCGAGACCTACTTGGCGGGTGTCCCACACGACGACGTCACCAGCACAAGAAACTTTGGTCGCTCGTCCGATGCGGACTACCGCCGAGAGAACGTCGATGGCACCTCCACACCAGGGCCGCCTTCGACACAGTCCTTTTGGGTCGCTCAGGCATCTGGAGTGGGCACGCAAGAAATCACATGGCCCGTCGAGGGTGGCAGCTGGGCGATCCTGGTGATGAACGCAGACGGCTCCCCGAACGTCACCGCCGATGTGCGTTTCGGCGGTCAAGTCGACCACCTCACGCCGATCGCGATCGGACTCGCTCTGGGTGGCATCGTGCTGCTGGTCGGCGGCGCAGCGCTGATCGTCGTCGGCGTCGCTCGACCCCACGAGCTCGATCGCGGGACCGCGCCGGCCGTAGTGACTGGAGGAGCACCTCCGCTCCCCCTCGTGTCGACCGCCGGTAGTGCGTCGCCGTTGCACCTCGAAGGTCACCTCGACCCGGACCTGAGTCGATGGCAGTGGCT
>JANNNL010000296.1:0-4270 GCA_031398525.1 Actinomycetes bacterium
GGCCATCCACCATGCCCGCTGCCCCATCGCCGTCATCCATACCCCACAGGCCCACTGACCGTCTGGGCAAGCGAACGATCAACGTCAGGCTGGAGGCACGTTCGAGATCAGCCGTTCCGTCGAGGGTGACGACACCGTCACGCACCGTCGCTGTCACGGTGTCGGGAATCTGGGTATTCCATGCCAAAGGTGTGCTCCACGAACCCGGCGATGTCATGATCGGTTCGTCCTTTGGCCCCGGCGGTGCGCACGACGATGTCGTCGGCGATCGCCCGCACCCCGCGACCCGCTTGGCGGCGCAGACGGCAGCGAGCCGATCGGCGAGAGGATTTGGTCCATGGAGGTCACGGTGCCGTGGCGACCGTGGATCCGATCAGTTGGTCCCGTGGCCGCGGGACCAACGTCCCGCTAGCCACCGGCGCAGGACCCTGACGTCACCGCTGGTTGACGGGTCACCATGAACGAGTTGACGGGTAGGGGCGAAATGAGCCCAACCCAGAAGTTGAGTTGGAGGAGGCCGGCATGTTCACGCGAGATCTCGTCGGAGTCGATCACGTCGGTGCGACCTTCAATCACCTGTCGCAGAGGGTCGACCAGATCTCTACGCAGGTCGAACGATCGCTGCTCACCACACCATCCGTACAACCATGATCTTCGCGATTGGGGACTCGCAAGAACTCCCCTTTGTCGTCGCAGTCGCAATCGGGCTCGTACTCGGATTTGAACGTGAGCACCACGAATGGAACAAACACCAAGGTTCGATCCCGACGGGAGTTCGAACGTTGGCGATCGTGTCGCTCGCCGGTGCCGTGGCGGCATACATCGACGTCGTCGTCGTCGCAGCAGGAGTCGTCGGAGTGGCTGCACTTCTGGCTATCGGTTATTGGCGGTCTCCACCCGATCAGCTCGGGCAGACCACTGAATTCGCGAGTCTGGTGTGTTTCTTGCTCGGCGCCGTCTGCCAGCAGGACGCCCGGCTTGCGGCCGGGCTCGCAGCGGGCATGGCAGTGCTGCTCGAGAGCAAAGAACGGATTCGTCGCCTGCTTCGTGATGTCGTCACACCCGTGGAAGTCGAGGATGCGGTGCGCTGGTTCGCGCTCGCTTTCGTCGTCTATCCGCTCATCCCCGACAGGCCATTCGGCCCCGAGGACGCATTCAACCCGAGCCAGACCTGGCGTCTGCTGGTGATCCTCACCGGCATCGGTTGGATCGGCCATATCTCGACCCGGGCGGTTGGAGATCGGCGCGGCATGTTGGTCGCCGGTGCCGCCGGCGGGTTCGTTTCGGGCGCGGCAACGACCGCTTCCCTCGCGAGAATCGCCAAGCAGAATCCAGCTGTCGCTTCGGCCGCCCTCGGGGGCATGTTGCTCGCCAGCGTCGCCACGTGCATCCAACTCGTGGTCATGGTCTCGATCACCGACCCATCGCTCGGCGAGGCGATCTTCGGGCCGATGGTCGCTGGAGCGGTCACGCTCACGACGGCTGCTTTGCTGGTGGTGTGGCGGGATCCTGCCGCTCACCCGACCGCGGAAATCCAGCCCGTTGAGCGTCGCCCGCTGGCGATGAAGGCGTCGCTGACCGCGGCAGCGCTGCTCACCGCGACGCTGGTCGTGTCGACGATCTTCGCCCGACAACTCGGCTCGAACGCGGTGGTGGCCTCCAGCGCTGCCGTGGGTTTCGCAGACGCCCATTCGCCCGCCCTGGCGGTCGCGTCTCTCGCCTCAGATGGCGTGATCACGCGATCAACAGCGGTCCAGGCCGTCGGCATCGGGTTGGCCACCAACACCCTGACCAAGATCACCCTCGCCGTCGCGGGAGGGGGTTGGCGGTTCGGCCTGAGATTCGTTCGTCTGCTCGGCCTGGGAGCGATCATTGTCGGCATTGCCCTGTGGGCAACCATTCGCGCCAGTGTCGCACCGTGAGAGAATCCGGGGTAACCGAGGTGCACACCGACTTGACCGATTCTGTGGACAACGGCGCTCCGACAACCACCCGGCGATACCGGGCCGGTCCCGGTCGACGAGCAACGGGCGTGGTTCGAAACTCGGCGGGCACTCGTTGCTTTTCATCGGCTTGTTGTTCCGCTACGCGAGATCGTCAATGCCTTCGGCCGCCGCGAATACGAAGAGATCCGGAAGCGCTCGACCCGTACTTCCGGGACGATGCTCGCCCTGGCCGGTGCCGACGGTCGAGCGACCGTGGTGCGTCGGCGCCACGCGGCCTGACGGCCGCATTCCCACCCGCAGGTGAGCGACCGGCATCTCGATCGTCTGCTGGTAGGCGAGCACCATCCGCGGTCATCGCCCCCGGCCTCGTCCTCCCGTGCGCCACTCTTACGATAATCGATATCGACACCGACGTCATTTTCGGTCATCGGCGCGGGTTGGGGCGGCCTGGAGCGACGCGCCGCATCGGCGCGTCGGTGACCAGGCCTGTTATCAGCGTTTCGCATTCAGAAGGTCCGTGTTCCCGTTGCCTTCTTGATTCGAGGATTCGCTCCATCGGCTGAAGCTGAACATGAGGTATGTGAAAAGTCCAGCAAATACAATGATCGAGACAATTCCTCCACATATGAACAACGTTGCCTGCGTCACGGCGCTGGCGATCGGCGGGCGAGGACGAAGGCACCTAGCGCAAGGATCGAAGGAACCCAGATTCCAACATAGATACCGTTCAGTCTTCCCTCTATGTCACCAGTCTCGGCACTGAAGTAGATCGTGACGCTCAGTACAAAACTGGCGAGCGAAGCGAGTAGAAATGTTCCTTTGAGAATCTTCTCAGGTTTCATGGTTATACCTTTCATGGTTCGGTGAGCGATTAACGCTCACGCACTGATTCGATGTGGTTCTGCTTCCGGCTTCAAACGCGTCCGAATCCCTATGGGGGCGGACATCCGAAACCCGAGCAAATAGCGTTCTTCTTCGGACTCGCCACCCCAGAACCCGTACTCGCAGTGTTCCCGCGCCCAACTGCGGCACTCGATGAGCACCGGGCATGCCTCACAGATCCGGTTGGCTGTCGCCTCACGGCGTGCTCGAGCCTGCGGACGTTCGGACTTCGACGCGAAGAACAGGCTGCCCCGGCCCCTACAGGCTGCAAAGTCTTGCCAGTTCTGCTGGTGGTCGTCACGCACCATTAGCTGTTCGGCAGGCTTGTCAGACCAGGACACGGGTTGAATGCCTGATTCGGTGACAGTTGGACGAACGGACATGTCAACTCCTTCATCTTCAGTGCTCGACCCGGCACTCCTGTGTGCCGGGTCTGAGCGACAACGGTTGATCAGGCGCCAGTGAGTTCGCTGGCGTCATCGGGAATGGAGCTTTCGAGGTCTGAATCGTCAGCGAGCGCGTAGCCCTCGGCACGAGACTTTGAAAGCGCAATGGCGAGCACCAACAGGCCGAACAGCGGCTTGGCCAGGACGTCGCCGATTGAGTAGCCGACCTGACGAACAACCTCGGCCGAGGCATTGTCGGAGATCACCGAAGGTGCGATATACGCCAGCGGGTAGACCCCCCAGGTTGCCAACACGATGTAGCGCAGCCCATCTATGAGCTTGCGAACATTTGCGCCTTGCCGGTCAAGAGACTTCCCGAGTTCCACGAAGAGCACATAGAGGATGTAGAGGAACGGGATCGTTGAAAGCACCGCCCACACCGTCCGAGCCGATGACTCGGGATCGGACAGCTCACCCGGCCATCCGAGCGCAATCATCGCCACGGCTGCAATTGTGAGCCGAACCAGCAAGCTGCGTGTCTTGGCCTTGGCCAGCTTCAAGACGACGACGAGCTCAGCCAGCAGCAGCGGGACCGTGAGTAGCCAGTCAACGTAGCGGTAACCCTCGTTGAGCGATGCGCCGTCCTGCGTGTACACGCCGTCGACGTACGTGAACGCCTCCGAGAAGGAATTGAAAATCCGCAGATAGTGGTACGTCGCAATCGCGACAACCAGTGTGGACAGCGTGACCGCCATGCGATGCCGAGGAGCAACGCGGTTCCTGACGAGGAGAAAATACAGAAACGATGCGCCCATACAGGCGATCACGAACGAAAAGGCGTTGTAGACGAGGTTGTATTGGTTTTCACTCAGCGTGAGATCCATCAACTACTCCTTCGATTGTCGGGTGGCCGCTCACTGCGGCTCCCCGCATCTTAGTCTCAGTTAGTGTTAATTAGTCTCACTTAGTCTTAATTTTTGCGACGGGCTCGTCGTGGCGTACCGTGGAGCGGATGGAAGTTGAGGACGGGACTGTTGAGCTGCGGGCCGCGGCGAA
>JANNNL010000327.1:0-8092 GCA_031398525.1 Actinomycetes bacterium
GTCCAGGAAGCGCTGCCGAAGGGCGGCGTGAGCCTCTGGCACCTTGGCATACGGGAGGAGCTCGACGCCGGCCCGGCGGAGGCCTCGACCAGTGGTTGGGGGAGCCTCCGGTCGCGTGGCATCCCGTTGCCCGCTACGGGAGCCTGATGACTCGCATCGAGCGCCATCTGTACGCCGATCGGCGGCTCAACGGTGTTGCGTTGGGGGCGATTGGTATCGGCGTCGGTGTCACAGTCGGGTGCGGCTTTTGCAGGCTCGTCGGGCCATCGGTTGCAACCGTCGTGGCAACCGCGCTGTGCACCGCAGGCAAGATGCTCGACGACGAAGCGAGCGCCATCGCCGGCCACCTCGCCGACAACGACCTGCCGGCGGCCCGACTACGACTTCGATCACTCGTCGGGCGAACCACCGACGACCTCGACGAAGCCGAGATCAGCCGCGCCGTGATCGAATCGGTGGCCGAGAACTCCGTCGATGCGGTCGTAGCATCCCTGATGTGGGCCGCCGTTGCCGGTGCGCCAGGGGTGTTCGCCCACCGAGCGATCAACACCCTCGACGCGATGGTCGGCCACCACACCGTCCGCTACGAGCACTTCGGTTGGGCCAGCGCTCGACTCGACGACATCGCCAACTTCGTACCTGCGCGACTCGCCGCCGCGGCTGTCGCCGGGAGTCGACCGCGCTCGGCCAAGTCGATCTGGGCGACCGTCCGTCGCGACGCCCGCCAGCACCCGTCCCCCAATGGGGGCGTGATCGAGGCCGCATACGCCGCCGCGCTCGACGTGCGTCTCGGGGGTGTCAACCACTACCGAAGCGGGATCGAGAATCGGGGCACCCTCGGCGACGGCTCGCCGCCGAGCGCGGCCGCCATTAAAGGCGCGATCCAACTTCGCCGCCACAGCACCGCCGTTGCGTCACTCGTCATCCTGGCCGTCTCGTCGACCATCCGCCGCTGGTCCGCTCGTTCGGCGCGAGTCGGTGGAGGCTGACGAGCAGGCAGGTTGCCGTCATGATCAGCGCAGCGCCGGTGAGGGCAATGGTCAGCGTGGTGGTCCGGGCGAGAAACGCGAGACTGAAGCCGACGACGATCTCACCGAGATACTCGGCCTGCGCAAGGAACGAATGAACCGTGGCCCGTACGTCGCTGGCCGTGCGACGGTTGACCCAGATCGCTCCGACAACCCGCAACACAGTGAGCGAGAGTCCGCCGACGAGCAGCACCCCCACGGCAGCCGTCGTGACGTTCGGGGCGTGAGCGAGCACGAGCAAACCGACGGCACCCAACGCGCAAGCGGCACCGTACGCGCGGGCACCCACCGCTGATCCGCCGATCCGGATTTCAACCAGCCGGAGCACCATTGCGCCAGCGAGCAACATTGCCAAACCGAGTGCGGCATACCACACGATCGGATCTGGGTTTCTCGGTAGACCCAGCGCGACGAGCCGTTGGGCGTAGACACGACCGAACATCTCGCCGGCTCCGTTGACCAGCAGCGTGGCGACGAACACGAGCATGATCTGCCGGTCGCGTCGGGCGAGCCGAACCCCGGCCCGCAGCGTCGCCCGCGACGCCGACCACCTCGCCTCGGTTGCCGGGGTGAAGTGCTGCTCCGGAAACCGTGTGGCGACGACCATCCCGACGACCATGATCGAAACACCCGCGACGATGATCGAGATCCCCCGGTCGGCACTCCAGGCGAGCGCGCCGAACCCGACCAGACCGACCGCCGACCCGGTTGCTTCCCACCGAGCTGCCGCCACGAGCACCCGGTCGATACGCGCCACGTCATCGAGTTCGTCGGTCACCCAGGCGACATCCGCCCCGCTCACGAAGGTCCAGGCGACACCCCACAGAGCTTGGGTTGCGACGAGCGCGGGAAACGTCGTGACGGTGCCCGTGATGATGATTGCGGTGCCCATCAACAGGTGGGCGGTGACGAGTGACCACTTGCGGCTGACCGTGTCGGCTAACACTCCGGCGGGCACCTCACACGCCAGAGCGACGACACCTTGGACCACGCCGATGGTCACCAATTGGAACGTCGACAGGTTGGCGTCGATCACCAAATAGAGACTCGCCACCAGCCAATACCCGCGGTGGAACGCGGCGAACGCGCCCTTCCAACCGACGTACAACGCCGCAACATCTCGACCCGATGCCTCGGGTCGACCCCCGCCGGCTATCACTCGAGATTGTCGAAGGGTGACGCGTAGACGAACTTCCCGCGGATGTCAGCGGTGAACGCACTGAGCGTGCGGACTTGGAAGTGCTCGGCCCAGTTGAGGTCGGGCGGATCGATGCCGACGGTGGCGGACGCTACGAAACCGAACCGCCCGTAGTACGAAGGGGAGCCGAGCAGGGCGATCAATGGTTCGTCCATCGCTTCCGCCGCACCGATCGTGGCATGCATCAACGCCAGCCCGACACCGGCCCGCTGAACCGCCGGGTCCACCCCGATCGGGCCAAGCCCGAGCGCGGGGCGACTCCCGACATAGCCGCGTGTCGTCACCACATGACCGCACACGTCGCCGTCGATCTCGGCCACGAGCGAGAGATGCGGAAGCCAACCGTCGCATCGGCGGAGCTCGTCAAGCAGGCGCGCTTCGACTGCTTCGACGGCGGAGCCCTGTCCGAACGCGGCGGCCTGCACGGCTCGGGCCGCGGCGATATCACGGGACGTCTCTTTGCGAATGATCATCACGTCGAGCTTCGCGCAGGACGGCAGCGAGCCGGTCACGGGTTTCGTCGTCACGCGGCCCAGTCGACGCCGGCCCGGTGACCCTGTGCGTTGCGTAGCTTCTGGCGCTACGCAATGCACGCGAACGCGCCGCGTCGACGCGTCTTCATCGGGACTTCATCGGGACTTCATCGACGGAATCGTATGGTCGGGCGATGGAGCTCTCGGCCGAGCAGGAACATCGACTGGCGGCGTTGCGAACCCGTCACCCTGCGACCGTCGCCCCGGTGACGACGCTGGTCTCGACGCTCGACGTCCGAGCATCGGAGTCCACCCGTCTGGCGACCTCGGCGTTGGCGTTCTTGGCCGTCAGTGCTGGGGTACTCGGGTTACGGGGCGCCGATTCTCCGGACGGCCCGCCGATGGCCACCGGGGACCTGCGGGTCGCCCAACCTGCACCCTCGGCCGCGTTCACCCTTCCCCCACTGATTCCCGTGACCGCCCCGACGATCGCGACCACCCGCACCGAAACGGTCGGCGAAGCCAGCCGGGTCGATTCGATCACGCAGGCGACCTGACATGCGTCGTGAACATCATGGGCGGGCGATGGGCGGAGCGTTGCACATCGTCGTGCTCGATGGCCCGCCTGGGCTGATCGAGTCGGCGGCGCTACGAGTCACCGAGCTCGAACGCCGGTGGACCCGCTTCTCGCCGACCAGCGAACTCAGCCGCCTCAGCGCCTGCGCCGGAACCCCGACGTTCGTGTCCCCGGAGACCGCCTACCTGGTCAGTCGGGCGTGCGCGGCGTGGGACCGCACCGGGGGTGCATTCGACCCGACGGTGCACGACAGCGTGATCGCGCTCGGCTACGACACGGACCTGGCGACGGTCCGTCAACGCATCTCGCGAACCGCGCCCACGGTCCCGGCCCCGGCCCCGGGTTGCACAGGCATCGAGGTCGACGTCGCGTCGGGCTATGTCTGGCTTCCGGCGGACGTCCGCATCGATCCGGGCGGGATCGGCAAAGGGCTTGCTGCCGACCTGGTCGCCGCAGCCATCGTCGCCGCCGGGGCCACCGGCGCGCTCGTCAACATCGGTGGTGACCTACGCGCCACTGGCCAAGCCCCGAGCGGCGGATGGCGAATCGGCATCGAAGACCCGCACCAGACCAAGCGGCATCTCACGACCTTGTCGATCGAGGACGGCGCGGTCGCCACCAGTAGCGGATTGAAGCGTCGCTGGGCCACCGCTGACGGCTGGGTGCATCACCTGGTCGACCCTCGCACCGGCCGCCCGGTCGCCGAGCCGTTCGACTCGATCACCGTGGTCTCCAACGACGCCTGGTGGGCCGAGGCCATGACCAAGGCCCTCATGGTCACGCCAGTGGCTGAGTGGTCAGCGCTGCTCACCGACGAGCACGTGCTCGCGGTGCGACCCGACGGCTCGATCGTCTCGCACCGTCGCGGCCAACCCATTGAGCAGGTCGCCGCATGAACGATCGCATCTGGTGGCACATTGCCCGATCGACCGGACTCGTTGCCTGGCTGACCTTAGCGTTGGCGATGCTCACGGGAGGCTTGTTGGCGAACCGGATGGTTCACCGTCCCGCGTCGGTTCGGCGCACTGTCGGCCTCCACCGCCACCTCGCCGCGATCGGCCTCGGGTTGGTCGCAGTTCATCTGGGTGCACTGCTTGCCGACACATACGTGGAGTTCGGCGTCGCCGATCTGCTGATTCCGTTCCACGCGACGTGGCGACCGGCGGCGCTGGCCTGGGGGATCGCGGCGATGGCGCTGTTGATCGTGGTCGAGGCAAGTTCGCTCGCGCCGTTCAGTACGGGGGCTGCGCCCCCGGACCCTATCGCCACCCGATTCGCTGGCGCTCGGTCGGTCGGCACTCGCTTCGCTCATCGACGACTGTCGAAGCGGGTGTGGCGGCTCGTGCACCAGTGCAGCGCGCTGGGGTTCGCGTCAGCGACGGTCCATCTACTGCACGCCGGAACTGACGCATCAGCGCCTGCGGTTCGGCTCCCGGTGATCGCCATCACGGCTGTCGTGACGTTCCTGTACCTCGGGCGGCTCGTTCGATTACGCACCGATCGACCCTCCACAACCGCAATTGCCCAGGTCACAACCCCTCGCCACGACCGGCGGGGAAGCGTACGATTGTCCCCATGACAACGACGTCACATCTCGCAAAAGTCTGGTTCAAAGTCAGTGATCTGCAGGTCACGCATGGCAAGGGATCGTGGGTCTACACGACCGACGGCCAGGAGTACCTCGACTTCACCGCCGGTATCGCCGTGGTCTCCACCGGCCACTCGCACCCCCATGTGGTCGAGGCGATCCAACGCCAGGCCGGCCGGTTCATCCACGCCTCGGTCAACTGCTACACCCACGACCAACTCGAACCGCTCGCCGAGCGGTTGGCCGACCTCTCCCCGACCGGCATCGACACGTTCTTCTATGCCAACTCCGGCGCCGAGATCACCGAGGCCGCCGTCAAGCTGGCGAAGGCGGCGACCAAGCGCCCGCACATCATCGTGTTCTCGGGGTCGTTTCACGGCCGCACCCACATGGCCATGGCGATGACCACCTCGAAGACCGGGTATCGCGCCGGCTACAGCTCGCTCCCCGCCGGGGTATTCGTCGCCCCATTCCCCGACCCGCTGGCCACCGACCAAGAGGCCGAGATCGACCGGGCCATCTTCGGGTTCAAGCATCTGCTCAAGTCGCAGACCGCCCCGGAAGAAACCGCCGCGGCGATCCTCGAACCGGTCCTCGGTGAGGGTGGCTATATTCCGGCCCCGAAGCGGTTCATCGAGGAAATGGTCAAGATCTGCCACGAGCATGGCATCTTGTTCATCGCCGACGAGGTGCAGTCGGGCTTCGGACGCACCGGCAAAATGTTTGCCGTCGAGCACTACGAACTCGAAGCCGACATCATCTGCATGGCCAAGGGCATCGCCTCGGGCTTCCCGTTCTCGGCCCTCGGCGCGTCGGCTGAGCTGATGGCCAAGTGGCCGACCGGGGCCCACGGTGGCACCTACGGCGGCAACGCGATCGGCTGCGCAGCGGCCATCGCCACGATCGAAGTGATGACCGAGCCTGGCTTCATGGACAACGTCAACGCCCGCGGTTCGCAGCTCCGCGACGGCCTGCGCGAGATCATGGCGTCGGACACCGGGATCACCGACGTGCGCGGCTTGGGCCTGATGAACGCCATCCAGTTCGAGTCACCGGCTCGGGTCGCGGCGATCATGAAGCACTGCTTCGATGAGTCGAACCTGCTGATGATGAACGCCGGCACGTACGCCAACATCATCCGCCTGATGCCCCCGCTCGTCGTCACCGCCGACGAAGTCGACATCGCCCTCAGCGCCATCGCCAACGCCGTCAAAGCCACCGCATAGCCGCGCCACGGCTAACTCCAATTTGGAGAGCGGTGGCGCTCCAGGCGCTACGGCACTCCCTGAAAGTCGATGAAGTCGAGTGCCGGAAACCAGGGCCTTGCCGAAAACGAGGGGCGGCCCGGAGACGCTCATGATGGCCAGCGGCTTCAACACCACCCCGGGTGAGTTGAACATCACCAGGCGTTTCCCGGTCCGTGAGTCGGGGGGACCATCTTGGGTCGCTGCGGTGAACCTCTGGGTTCTCCGCGCCAAGCTGAGCAGCGAATTCTCGTTCTCGTCAACCTTTGGGGTCTTCGCCATGACCATGCATCGCCGAGCTGTGGCCATGATCGTCCCGGTCGCGATCGTCGTTGGGGCATTTCTGCTCGTCGCAACACAACCAGCCGGGGTGAGTGCCCAGACCGTCGGCGAGGTGGAGATACCCGTCGACGGAGCGCTGCCCGATGCCATCGCGCCCGTGCCCGACCCGGCTGCGCCAGGTTCGACAGTTCCCGAAACGACCGTCCCGATGACCGTTCCCGAGCCGACCGGCGACACTGTTCCGTCACCTCCGCCCGTCGATCCAGGTTCACCGACCGGTTCGACGATCGTGCCACCACCCGCGAGTGATGCTCCTGTTGACGTGGCGGTGGTCGATGCCCCGATCGGGGTCACCGACTCGACGATCGCGCCAGAACTGATCCCCGTTGTGGAACGTGCCGCTGAGCCGACCCCCGAGGCGACCACTCCGGTCGCCATCGATCCCGACATTGCCGAGGCAATCGCCGAGGACGAGCCGGTGGAGTTCGACCTGCCGCTGCGCCCCGAGGAAGGGTGGCCCGTGCGATCGATTCGATTCCCCGTCGCCGGGGCCGTGAGCTACTACGACGACTGGGCCGCGTGCCGAGGCGGCCCCGAATGCCCCCGCCATCACATGGGCAACGACATCATCGGCGTGCGTCTGCAGCCCCTGCTCGCCGCGACCGACGGAGAGATCACCCACCTCGTCGTCGATCACCCAACCGCCGGTTGGGGCTTCGTGATCACCGATCACGAGGGATGGGACTACCGCTACTACCACGTCAACAACGACACTCCGGGTACCGACGACGCGGCCGACGATGGGCTATGGCGGTTCGCCGACGGCATCAAGCTGGGGAGCAAGGTGACCGCCGGCCAGGTGGTGGCGTTCATGGGCGACAGCGGCAACTCCGAGTACTCGGTGCCCCATGTCCACTTCGAAATCCACCGCCCCGACGGCGAACCGGTCAATCCCCACGTGAGCCTGCGCCTCGCCGAATGGGTCGACTCCTGCCTGAACCGCGGCAGTTACGTCTACCAGTCGCCGACGCTGACGTTCACCTTCGAACTCCCCCACGCCACGGTCGTCCCGAACGGCGAAGGCAAGCTCCTGGTGCAACCCAGCGGCTGGTTCATCCCATACGGGGATGCCGCCACCGTCGGCGACGCCCGCCATGAACGCGTCGATCCGAAGTGCGACTCGTCGTACGCAGCCATCGTCAACGCCTACCGATAGGGCGACCCCGATGCGTCAGGCACCTTCGTACATGGCCTCGATCTCGGCGGCGTAGCGGGCGTTGACGCCGCGGCGCTTGAGCTTGGACGTCGGGGTGAGCATGTCGGAGTCGGGCAGCCACTCCGAGCCGACGAGGGTGAACTTCTTGATCTGTTCGACCTGGGCAAACAGCTGGTTGACCGCGTCGACACCGGCTCGGATCTCGGCGAGCACCTCGGGGTCGGTGGCCATGTCGACTGTTGTGAGACCCTCACGACCATGGGACCGCGCCCATGCCGCAGCAGTGTCGGGGTCGAGCACCAGGATTGCCGTGCAGTACTTGCGGGCGTCGCCGATCGCCGCAGCCTGACCAACCAGCGGAATGGTCTTCAGCGCGGCTTCGAGGTTGGCCGGGCTGATGTTCTTGCCGCCTGAGGTGATGATCTGTTCCTTATTGCGGTCGACGATCTTCAGGTAGCCATCGGCATCGACGACGCCGATGTCGCC
>JANNNL010000483.1:0-5957 GCA_031398525.1 Actinomycetes bacterium
CAGTAGTCGGCGACTGCCGACCGCGGTGCGCGGAGTTGGAGTTCTTGGTGGTACCTACGAACTCGGGCATCGTCACATGCTCACCATTTGAGACGCCTGTTCGGGTGAGCACTACCCTCACGGTCTCGATCATAATCCAGGCCTCAAGCCGCCAAGTCCAGCGCTCGACATAGGTCACGTCATAGGCGAACCGTCGCTGCCACGACGTAGCGTTTCGTCCCCGCACCTGAGCCAACCCGGTAAGGCCTGGGCGTACCTCGGACCGACGAGATTCGTACGAGCTGTAGCGCTCGATATAGACCATCGGTAACGGTCGCGGGCCGACCAGGCTCATGTGGCCCAAGAAGATGTTGAGAAGCTGAGGAATCTCATCGAGGCTAGAAGCCCGCAGCAGTTTGCCCAGACGAGTGATGCGTTGCTCGTCGGAAAGTAGCTCGCCCGCCGCGTCGCAAGCGTTGTTCATCGTCCGGTACTTGTACAGGTGAAATGGCTTCAGTCTTCGACCGGCGCGAGTGGACGCATGCAAGACGGGCCGACCTTGAAACATGAGAATTGAGATCGAAATCAAGATGTATAGAGGGATCAGCAACGTCATCCCGAGCCCGGAGATGAATACATCGATCGTCCGTTTTGTAACCCGTCGCTTTGCCATTTTCCGCCTCTGTCCGCTACCCGCTAGCCACTCTCCAACGCATTGCCAGAGTATCCGGGTCGCTCCCCCCGGACGAAGGGGTCGGCAGGACCATTTCGGTGGGGACCAGGCAATACGTGGCTTGATGAACTCACTGAGTCGTTCGGCCTACGTCGCCGGCGCCCGGGTTGACGTGGGCGCTTTGCCTCATACCGCGGTCGCGAGTGGCGAATCGGCCGAGCTGACTCAGCCCTATCAAGTGCCAGGCGTAGGCTGACCATTCGCGGAACCGACATCCCACGCGGGATCACGCTCGAACCCAAGGACCTTCCTACGATGGACCCTCGTGTCTACCTCAACCTTGTGCGCAGGAACATCCTGATTCTGCTCCTGATTCCGGTGCTGCTCGGTGCTGGTGCGTACTACAAGTCGTCTCGCGATCCGAAGATCTATACGGCATCAGCAACCATCCTGCTCCGTCCGAACGACCCTAACGAACAGCTCGCCTCGGGCAACCTCGATACTGGAGCGGTGCAAGGGCTCGAGACGGTCGCTCGGGCCCTCGCAGCGATTGCGGCTGGCCCCAATGTGAGGGACGCGGCCTCAAAGTTGCTGGGCGACGTGTCGCCGGTCGAAATCACCGAGTCAGTCAGAGTGATTCCCCAGGGGGCAACGAGTTCACTGCTGGTGACCGCCACCACTCTCTCACCGGAACGTTCGTTGGCGATCGTCAACGCCGTCGGCAAGGCGTATGTCGAACATCGTCGGGTCACCGCAGTGCAAGGGCTCGATCGGGCCATCAAAGACCTCGATCTGAAGATCACGGAGCTCGACGACAGCCTGACCGAACTAGGCCGACAGCCGGATAGTCCGGTTCGCGATGCCGGCCTCACCACGATGCAGGCCCAGTTTCAGACGCTGTCGGAACGCCGGATGACCCTGGCAATCGATTCGAATCTCAAGCGTGGCGAGGCCGAATTCATTCCGAGCGACAAGCTCCCGGAGTTTCCGGTGAGCCCCCATCCTCGTAACGACGCCGTTCGTGCCGCCATGCTCGGCCTCGCCCTCGCTGCAGCGATCGTGTTCCTGCGGGACTATCTCGATACTCGACTGCGTACTCGTGAGGAGATTGAACAGCTCACCGGCCTGAACGCACTCGCCGAGATTCCGGTGGAGCGGATGGGGTCGCGCGACCCCAACTACGTCTCGGCCATCCAGTCTCCTGATGGGGCGTTGTCCGAGGCGATCCGCTCCTTGCGAGTCTCGTTGCGATTCCTTGGCCTCGACACTCCGTTGAAAGTCGTACTCGTCACGAGTGCCATTCCCGGCGACGGCAAATCGACGGTAGCCACCAACCTTGCCGTCTCGTACGCCCAGGCAGGGGCCCGTACCTTGTTGGTCTCCGCTGACCTGCGACGGCCACGAGTAGAACAATTGACGGCAGCGACGAGCGGGTCGGGTTTGGTGGAACTGCTGACCGAGATGGCGGGCGACGAAGAGCGTCGCCGGCGCGGGCGTCGTTCTGGCCCGACAACACCGGAGGCATCGGCCGAGCGAATAACCGTTCCCCCGCCGCCTCCTCGCCGCCGCCGGACGGATCATTCCGAACTCCCGGCCAGCGGAACGGTGGACATTATGGCCTGGTGCCACCACGACGTCGACAATCTGTGGGTGTTGCCGGCCGGCCAGCCGATCGCCAACCCCGTCGAGATCCTCGGGTCGCCAGTCGCCAAAGACTTCTTCAATCTGGCCCGCGAGAGTTTCGACATGGTGATCGTCGATTCGCCCCCCGTTGTCGCCGTATCGGACGTTTTGGTTATGTCGCCGATAGTCGACGGCAACCTATTGGTTGTCTCGCTGCGCCACACCCATCGCAAGCCGGTCGCTCGAGCGATGGAGCTGTTGAGATCCGTGCAGGCCAATACGATCGGCGTCGTGGTCAACCGAGTACCGCGCACCGGTGGATACGACAACTACTACGGCAGCTACAGCACCTACGGTCGATCCTCGGGTGAATCGAAGCGTTGACGACACGTCGGTTGCACTTTGGCGACCGATCAGAACAGTTCGACGGTCGACATCGACAGGGCGAGATCGTCGATCGCCGGAACACTGGCCAGGGCCAACGGTCGCCAGGTGAGCAAGGGGCCGAGCCTGCGGACCGGGATGAGGCCCTGCGTCAGCCCCGCCACGCTTGGGGTCGAGAGCACCAGGTCGGCCTCGGTCTCACGGGCGATCTTGGTGATGGCTCTGGCCGGTCGGACCCGGCCGGAGGCGACGACCTCGTTGATGTCGAGTTCCCGAAGCGAACCGCGCTGCCGCACCCTGAACACCACAAACCCGTCCTGAACACCG
Organism: Actinomycetes bacterium; assembly: GCA_031398525.1. Taxonomy (GTDB): domain Bacteria; phylum Actinomycetota; class Acidimicrobiia; order Acidimicrobiales; family Ilumatobacteraceae; genus JANMJD01. The sequence continues at coordinate 2,987 of JANNNL010000483.1, forward strand.
TCGCCCAGCGGAAACACCCGGTAGTTCAATGCTCCGAGCCCGAACCGCCAGCGCAGCGTTGACGGATCCCACGCGGTAGTCATCCGCTCATCGTTAGATGTCGTGCTCAGCGCGTGGCTGACGTGGTCGTCGTCGGCCAACGCTTCCGCCGGTGCAACGCCGAGTGAGCACGCTTCGCCCCACTTGTCGGCGGCCGCGTTGGCCCCGCGAAGTTCGCGTACCCCCCGGATCGACGAGGGGCGCATCGAGATCGTCAGCTTGCCGACCTCGTGCCAGCCCATCTTCAGGTAGCCCGGGCGGCTCTTGTCATTGGGGGTGTTGAACACCGCATCGACACCTTCGGCCGTGAGGTCGGCGACGGCCAGCTTCGTCAGCTTGGAGAAGATGCCTTGCCCCTGCACGGCCGGGATCGTGGCCGTGTCGACGGCGCGGACCATCTCGATATGTCGGGTACCGCTGGCCAAACGCCAGCGCATCATCGTGCGGACGCCGACGAGCTGGTGATCCTCGGTCTCGGCCACCCAAATCGGCGACCGACCAAAAGCATTCTCCTCATGCTTCCAGCGGAAGAATTCCCGATTGGGTCGGACCGCATCCCACTGCAACGCCTCGGCGCATACCGCCACGACCTGCTCGAACTCGTGCGGCTCTGCCCGCCGCAGTACCAGGGCCATCGGCGTCGCGGTCATCGGCTGTACCTACTTGCCGTAGTAGCCGTAGACGCTGTCACGGCCCTTCTGGGGCACCCGGTTCAGCACCAATCCCAACACCCGCGCCGATGTGCCTTGGACTGCCTCGACCCCTCGCTCAAGGTGGCTGTGATTCGTCGAACGCAGCGACGTCACAAAGATCACGCCATCGACGAGATGGGCCATGATCAGTGCGTCCGAGACGGGCAACACCGGCGGCGAGTCAACGATCACCATGTCGAACTGCTCCGCAGCGGCGGCGAAGAAGTCCTTGGTCAACGGAGATCCGAGAATCTCGACCGGATTGTTCACGGCCTTGCCGGCCGGTAGCACCCACAGGTTGTCGGCCACGACCTTGGCGTGCTCCGCAATCTGCAGCGTTCGTCGTGGGCGCGTCCCAATGGCCGCCGGTACGGCCTCGACCTGAACCTCCGCTGCTTTGCGGCGTCGCGGAGTGGCGGCGGGCTCGACGAGAACCTCGGTGGTCGGACGGCGGCGGGCCGGGGGAGTGGGAAACTCCTCGATCGCCTGCTCGGTACGACGTCGGCCGCCAGCGGCCTTCGCAGACACAACGGCGGCTTCCTGCTCGGAAATGTCCTCCCGGCGGAGCTGGCGTCGCTGACGTAGCTCCTCCTCCTCGGCCATCCCACTCAAGATTTCCACCAGGCCCGGCCCCATCTCGAGTTCGGTCAGCTTCTCAACCTGTGGTCGACGAAGATCGGCGGACACCAGCAGGGTACGGAATCCGCCGGTTGCATACGACGCTGCCAAGTTGGTCGCCAGCGTCGACTTGCCGTCGCCCGGGCTGGCACTGGTGACAAGGACCACTCGAAGCGGCTTCTCGACGCTCAGGAAGCGCATCGAGACTCGCAACGACCGAACGGCCTCGGCCACCACCCCATCGGGCTTGCTGATCACTGCAATCCGACGCTTGTCGCGCAGCGAACGCTGATCAAGCGGGATTTGGGCCAGTACCTGTAGCCCGGTCAGTTCCTCGGCCTCGTCACGTGACCGCAGCCGTTGATCGAGCAGATCGCGCAGCAATGCAAAGCCGATTGCCATCGCCAACCCGGCCCCGAGCCCAATCAATGCTCCCTGCATGGGCGTGCGGCTGATCGGACTGTTCGACGCCTCGGCCGGTGACACAACCTCGGCTGCGCCCTTCTTCAGTTTGACATCAGCCTGAAGCTGCAGGCGGCGATTCGACAGATCCTGAAACTGACCTTGGGCCGATTGCAATGCAACTTTGGCCGCCGGGTCGTCGGGCAGCAGCGAGAACTGTTGAATCTTGCCACTGAGTTCGGCGATCTGAATGTCAAAGGTGGCAATGGTCTGATTTGTTTGATCGACCGCGTCGGCCCGCCTGATTTCGATGAATGCGTCGCTGATGGCGTTGGCAATCGCCGCGGCGCGATTGGCTTCACCTGCTGTTGCCCGAAAATCCAGCGAACTGCCGGTCTCGGCCGGAGTTATCGTCAGCGCCGCATTGAGCTGAGCGTTCGAGATACCTTGGCCGAGCGTTGCGGACGCGGCCGTGAGCACGTCGGGATTGCGGGCCTCCTTGGCCAACACAGGCAGGGTCGCCACGTTGACTTCGGCGGAGCCGGTTCCCGCAGTGGAGACCTGTTCCGTGGCTCGTACCAGGACCGTTGTCGTTGCGGCGTACACGCGTGGCTGGCGATCGGTGTATACGAAGGCGGCGACGGCGAGAAGCAACGGTGTCGCCAGAATCACCAACCAGTTCCGTCGTGCCAGTTGCAGGTAGTCAGTCAGTTCCACCCTAAACGCCCTATCTCTCCGTCGTCTTCGATCTGCAGGAAACGCAGCCGGGAGTCGAACGACATTACTCGCGTCCGAGCCTTGACTGTCCGCGGTCGTGCGGTTCGTACCGGGCGCAGTTCGGTGCGTGAGACGCTATGGCAGTTGAGATTGACGATCAGTAGAGCCGCCTGACCTATTCACTTTCTGTGGTCAAGCCTCACAGCTTTCTGCCGGAACCTGTGGGGCACTTCGATCTTCGATTGAGTGGTACTGTGAACGTGGCGAGCGAAATGGCGGCGGAGTGCCAGCGAAGTCGAAGAATCAGAACACGCTCTCATCGCGGTTAGCAATGGTGACACTTGCTGTCGCGCCCGCGCTCCAGTGGATGACCATCTTTGGCACTCTGGTACCGGGCGACTTCGGTGTTCTTCCGTTCACCGGCGTCGGCGTCGCGGTACGAGACCGCCGCGACTGGCACCAGAATCGACTTCGCCGTGAACTGCGTTTGCCGGCGCTGTGCA
>JANNNL010000370.1:0-6918 GCA_031398525.1 Actinomycetes bacterium
GAGATGGTCATGCCGGGTGACAACGTGACGATGATCGTTGAGCTCGGCAAGCCGATCGCGATGGATGAGCAGTTGCGGTTCGCTATTCGTGAGGGTGGCCGTACCGTTGGCGCCGGCCGCGTCACCAAGATTTTGAAGTGATCGGCTGATACAACAACATGGCCCAGAGCATCCGCATCCGCCTCAAGGCGTTTGATCACGAAATCATCGACCAGTCGACCAAGAAAATCGTCGAGACGGTCACCCGTACCAACGCCAAGGTGCGCGGCCCCATCCCGCTGCCGACCGACAAGCACCGTTACACGGTCATCCGGTCGCCGCACAAGGACAAGGACAGCCGCGAGCACTTCGAGATGCGTATCCACAAGCGTCTGATCGACATTGTGGACCCGAACCCGAAGACCATCGACAGCCTGCAGCGCATCGAGCTGCCGGCCGGCGTCGACATCGAAATCAAGATCCAGTCCGCCTGATTTCGGTTCATTGATTCATGCGAAGGCGTGAGTGTGTGGCTGCCTCACGGCATCACACACTCACGCTTTTGTCGTTTTCCAGCCAGGCAATGCGGTCGAACGTGGCCTGCAACCGTTGCGCTCGCGGTGGATTCAGTTCGGCGACCCAGCCGATTCGGCCGCGCAGGTGAGCGCGAAAGTGCGGGATGCCGCGCCGGTTGGCAGCAACCGGACCGTTGACGACGGCATCGTGTAACTCGGCCTTGAGCTGGTCGTACCCCCGGCGATCAATGTTTGGCCGGGTGTTGATCACGACGCCCGCGAGCCGATGACGCCGCCCCGGTCCGGCCACCGCGGTCTTGAGCGGGTTGAGCCGGAACCCCTCGTTGCGCACGATCTCCTCGGTCAGGCGAAGTAGGGCGCGCTGGCGTCTCCCCAACGTCGTCGAACCCGAGAAGGCGAGGTCATCGGCGTAGCGCGTGTAGTTCGCGTCCAGCGATCGCGCCATCGCGGCGAGCCTCACGTCGAGATGGAATGCGATCAGATTGGCCACCGCCGGCGACGTCGGTGCTCCCTGCGGGAGGTGCGGGCCACGCAACAGTGCAGCAAGGCGATGGTCGGGGGTGGGGGAGCTCCGTAGTACCGGTGAGGGGACGGCGTTCGTAGTCAGGCCGGTCAATAGGTGGGCGACCGGCTCGGCATAGCCCATCAGCCGCCAGAGGCCGAAGACGCGCCCGGCCGTGATCGAGGTGAAGAACGCTTGCAGGTCGGCCTTGATGATCACGGGCTCCCCGGCGTGGGGAGCGACGAATCCGTGGATCGACCGGCCGGCGCGAAATCCGTGGGCGGCGTCGTGGACTGGGACGTGATTGAGGATCGTGCGGAGCAACACCCGCTGGATGTGGCGCAGCATACCCTTGGGGGCTTCGATCAACCGGGAGCCGCTCGATGACGGAATCCACCGATAGCGGTACTGGCGCAACGGCTCGTCGGCACCGATGCGTTCCCATGAGCGGGCGTCGGCGAACCACTGCAACTGTCCGGCCGAGAGCCCGAGATGATCGGCCAACTCGCCAACCGAGTGGAGCTCGGCCACGGGCCACGGGGACGCTCCCATGCGCGTCGGAGCACCCACGAGGTGCAGCTTCCACGGCGGTCGGCAGTCGTACTCGTCGGCGTATCGCCGGGCTTGGACAATGCCCGACGCCAAGATCACGGCGCGCAACTTGCGCGGCGCATCGTGAGGCGCGGACGGGAAGGAGTGGACGACTAGGGCGGCCAGTTCTCGCAGCCACACCGTGCGGCGATCGCCTAATGCTTTGACGGCGCGGCGGACCATCGTCGACGGTTCCCACGCTCCAGCCAGGAATGCCCCGGCGATAGCGTGGGCGATGACCTCGTCTCGGTCGTCCATCAGTGCAGCGACGTGCCTCGACCGTGCTGGTCGTGCGTGCGCGCTGCGGTGCGCCAGCACCGGTTGGCGCACGCGATGGAATGCCCAAGTGGTGTTCGACACCCCGGGGGAGCCCCGGGGCAGGATCGCCGACCTCGTATGGAGGCCGGCAGTCCAATCTCGAGGTCACGCCGCTGCACGCTTGGGACCATATCCGACGTCATCCAGCGCCGCCGCCGATTCGGGGAGCGTCGTAGCGCAGACGGCGCCATCGCGCTCCAAAATGGTGTCGGTGTCGGTGTCGGTGTCGGTGTCGGTGTCGGTGTCGGTGTCGGTGTCGGTGTCGGTGTCGGTGATCCGGGAGGTCCCGGGATTCAGGGAGTGCCGTAGCGCTGAGCGCGCCACCGCGCTCCAATGTGGAGCCGAACGATTGGCTTCTTGACGTCAGACTCCAAAGTGGCGCCGGGTGGCGGGTGGTGGGTGGGGTGCGGCGGGGTGCCGGGCGATGCAGCCGGTTCAGGCGACGAGGGGGAAGCGGGGGTCGTCGAGGGGGCCGCCGAGTTCGAGGTCGGCTTGCTCGAAGGGTGGGGAGTGCAGCCACGGCCGAAGGGCGAAGGTCGCGTCGTCGCCGATCCAGCGCAGGCTGACGACTCGCCGCCCGCCCACCATCTCGGTGGTCCCGGCCGCATCGTGGAGCGCGCGATAGTGGAAGGCGACGATGTCGCCTGGCTCTACATCGAACGAGACGACTCGCAGCGAGGGGTCCTCGGCGAGCATCGCGTCGATATCGGGGAGCAGTTCGTACCCCTCCGACGGCGGGGCGTAGGGCGCGTGATCGACGAACTTGCGGGGAATGAACCAGCGATCCCACAAATGCGAACCGGCGACGAACCGCATCCCCGACGATGCCGGAACCGGGTCGAGTGAGGCCCACATACTCACGTTCTGATCGCCATTGACGCAGTAGTACGGCTGGTCGTGATGCCACGGCGTCCGTTCCGCGGTCGCCGCTTCCTTGACCAACACGTGCTCGTGGAAGAACCGGCTGGTCGTCGAACCCATCAGCTGGCGGGCCAGCGGAGCGAGACCGCTGCTGAACACCACATCGCGGTACTCGGGCACGTTCTCCCAGGTGACATAGTCGGCCCAGAACCCGACGATCGACCCGGGCACGGTGTACTGATAGCCGTACTGGCTCGGGTGAGCCCGGTTGTATGCCACCCCGGCCGCCAGCTTCTCCAGCCATTCCTCGGCAAGAACGCCTCGCAATAACGCCGCCCCATCGCGTTGGAAGTCCTCGACTACCGAGGCTGGCAGTGGCGCTGGCAGTGGCGCTGGTAGGGGGGCCGGCAGGGCAGCGGGAAGCGTGGTCGACATCGAGAACTCCAGGACACAGACGGGGGTCGGTAGGCAGAACTGTAGGCGCTCGGGATATGGTCGGGCTATGGCCGAAGCTGACCTGTCCCGTCCGAACACCCTGGGTGCGCTGCGTGCCTCGGGTTGGCAATCGGTGCCCGTCAAAGAGGAACTCCGTCGCAACGCGGTCGTTCGCATCGCCGCCGGGCAGCCGTTGTTCGAGGGCGTGCTCGGCTACGAGGACACGGTGATGCCGCAGCTCGAGAACGCGATCCTCGCCGGTCACGACGTGATCTTTCTCGGCGAGCGCGGGCAGGCCAAGACCCGCATGATCCGCTCGCTCACCGGTCTGCTCGACGAGTGGATGCCGATCGTCGCCGGCAGCGAGATCAACGACGACCCCTACTACCCGGTGTCGAGTCATGCCAAAGCGCTGGTTACCGAAATGGGCGATGACACGCCGGTCAGCTGGGTCCATCGTGACGAGCGGTTCGGCGAGAAACTGGCCACCCCCGACACCTCGATTGCCGACCTGATTGGCGAGGTCGACCCGATCAAGGTAGCCGAAGGTCGCTATCTCAGCGACGAACTGACGCTCCACTACGGCCTCGTGCCCCGCACGAACCGAGGCATCTTCGCCATCAACGAGATCCCTGACCTGGCCGAACGGATCCAGGTCGGTCTACTCAACGTACTCGAAGAGCGTGATGTCCAGATTCGCGGCTACAAGATCCGCCTGCCGCTCGACGTGTTGCTGATGGCATCGGCAAACCCCGAGGACTACACCAACCGCGGCCGGATCATCACCCCGCTGAAGGATCGTTTCGGCAGCCAGATTCGCACCCACTACCCGCTCGAGATCGCAACCGAGATCGCGATCATGCGCCAAGAGGCCAGGCCGGCCAGCATCGGTGACGTGCGGGTGCAGATCCCCGAGTACATGGAGCGCATCGTCGCAACGTTCTCGCACATGGCCCGCGCCAGCAGCCAGGTCAATCAGCGCAGCGGGGTGTCGGTGCGGTTGTCGGTCAGCAACGTCGAGGTGCTCTGCGCCAACGCCGTCCGTCGCGGCCTGCGCGCGGGCGAGAGCGAGGTCGTCCCGCGGATTTCCGATCTCAACGCGCTGCCCGCATCTACCTCGGGCAAGGTCGAGATCGAGTCGCTGGAAGACGGCCGCGAAGGTTCGATCATCGAGAACATGCTGCGCGGCGCGGTGCTCACCGTCTATCGAGATGTCGTAGCGACCGAACGCATCCGTGACGTGGTCACTTCGTTCGAGGAGGGGATCGTCGCCCACACCGGCGAAGACGTTTCGTCGGCTGATGCGGCCCGCCTCATCGAGCAGATCCCGGCGTTACGTCCCGCGGTGGTCGGCCTGACCGCCGGCGACGAATCCCCCGCCGCCGTGGCTGCGGCCGTCGAGTTCATCCTGGAAGGGCTGCACCTGTCGAAAAGGTTGAACAAAGACGCCTCGGGCGCACGGGCGACGTACCGCAGCCGAAGCTAAGTCGCGGAGGCCAGAGCCACGTGAGGACGGGCCGGAACGACGTCACGTAGTCTGGCGGCATGGATAACGCCCAGAAGTTTTACATCAACGGTCAGTGGGTCGAGCCCGCATCCGCGACCCGGCTCGACGTCGTCAACCCGGCGACCGAGCAGGTCGTGGACACGATTGCCCTCGGCAACGAGGCCGATGTCGACGCGGCGGTTGCCGCGGCGAAGGCCGCGTTCGTGACCTTCTCGCAAACCTCACGCGAGGATCGCCTCGCCCTGCTCAGCCGGGTGATCGAGGTCTACAAGGAGCGGATGGGCGATATCGCCGCCGCAGTCAGCTCCGAGATGGGCGCGCCAACATTCCTTGCGTCGCGAGCACAGGCCCCATCGGGCATCGGCCACTTCATGGCAACGGCCAAGGCGCTCGAAGCGTTCGAGTTCGGCGAAGACGTCGGCACCAGCCGCATCGAGTACGAGCCAATCGGCGTCTGTGCGTTCATCACCCCGTGGAACTGGCCGCTCAACCAGATCGCCGCCAAGGTTGCGCCCGCCCTCGCCGCCGGGTGCGCGATGGTGCTCAAGCCGTCGGAGATTGCCCCGCTCAACGCCATCATCTTCGCCGAAGTGATGGATGCCGCGGGCGTACCAGCCGGGGTGTTCAACCTGGTCAATGGTGATGGCCCGACGGTCGGCTCGGCGCTTTCGTCGCACCCCGATGTCGACATGGTCTCGTTCACCGGTTCGACTCGCGCCGGGGTCGAGGTAGCCCGAAACGCCGCCCCCACCGTCAAGCGGGTCGCCCAGGAACTTGGTGGCAAGTCGGCCAACATCATCCTCGACGACGTCGACTTCGCTACGGTGGTTGCCCGCGACGTCGGCAGGATGTGCGTCAACTCGGGCCAGTCGTGCAACGCCGGCACCCGCATGCTGGTACCCCACGATCGGATGGACGAGGCCGCGGCGATCGCCGGAGCGGCGGCCGACAAGATCGTGGTCGGCGCCCCCGCCGGCGAGGGCACGATCATCGGCCCGGTCGCCTCACAGGTCCAGTTCGACAAGATCCAGCGACTGATTCAAGCCGGTATCGACGAGGGCGCGACGCTCGTTGCGGGCGGAACGGGACGGCCCGACGGCCTCGACAGTGGTTACTACGTCAAGCCGACCATCTTCGCCAATGTCACCAACGACATGACGATCGCCCGCGAGGAGATCTTCGGCCCGGTGCTGTCGATCCTTGGTTACAACGACGAGGACGACGCGGTGAGCATTGCCAACGACACGGTCTACGGTCTGGCGAGCTACGTCTCGTCGACCGACCCTGAGCGGGCTCGTCGGGTCGCTCGCCGGTTGCGGGCCGGCAACGTGCACCTCAACGGCGCGGGCACCGATTCGAATGCGCTGTTCGGCGGCTACAAGCAGTCGGGCAACGGCCGAGAGTTCGCCAAGCACGGCCTGATGGAATTCCTTGAGGCCAAGGCGATCCTCGGCTACCACGCCAAGGCATAGTCCCGCGGGTCTCCGCCCCCGTGGCCCCTGGAACCGGCAACGATCAACGACAACCAGCGCTGACAAATCGGGGAAGACTCCCGATTGTCAGCGCTGTAGTGACTTGGGGTTGCCTTCGAGTTCGGCCATGTGAGCGGCCCAGTAGTTCCACGGGTTGCCCGACCGCTCGGCGCGGATCAGCTCGATGAGCTGCGGAGATACGCTCTCGGCGAGCACTCGGTTGGCAACTGCCTGGCCCCCGGCGGCGATGCGCGGGATGTCGGACAGGGTCAGGGCATTGAAGCGGTTTTTGATCGCTTGCTGAACTTCGGGGTCGAATTCAATGTTGCCCAGCCAGAGATCGCGCAACACCAGGCCACGCTTCTTCAGCCGGGCGTCGATGTCGGCGAACAACTCACCCGACAGGTCCTCGCGGCCGATCGTGGCGTAGTCGAGGCTGTCGCGTCGCCCAATTGCCTCACGTGTGGCCACCAAGACGTCGGCGATCGCCCGCTCGGCGAACACCTCGGGCTGCTGGATCTTCAACAACTGATCGGGGGTGTCGATGATCGCGTACGACGCCCGCAAGGCGACCTTGGCCGGGATGAGGTCGGCCGTCTTCACCGTGATCGGGCCCTGGGTGTGTGACCCCTTCGAGGCCTTCCAGGTCACCTCGTCGTCGGACCAGAAGGTGATCGCGTATTGACCGGCCGAACACTTGACGGCGATGACCGGCCG
>JANNNL010000444.1:0-11603 GCA_031398525.1 Actinomycetes bacterium
GCACACCGACAGACGACGGCGATCTTGGCCTCCTGAACCACCTCTTGCGCGGCCTCGGCCCCGTCGGGCAGATCCCTCCTCGGGGGAAGGTCATTGCGCCGTCATCGAACGTTGGCTTGAAAACCGCTGTCGTGCTCGGGCGACGGCCAGCGTCTTACCAAAGTCTGACCGGTAGGGGCCTGTCGACGCCGACGTCATCCAGCGGTTGTGCGCCGAGTTCGATCCGACGTGAGCTCGTCGCTTGCGACGTGTCGAGTCTGGTTCGCCGACTTCGGTGTATCTGGCAGACTTCTCGGGGTTCGATATGAGTGATGCCCGTCGGAGAAGGAGGTCATGATGCGCGAAGGCCGCACACGCAGCATGGTTGTGGCGACGTTGATCGTCGTCGCGTTCGGTTGCGCGAGCGGTTCCGACGAGCAGACTGCCGACCCCGTCAGTTCGATCGACAATGGCACCGAGACACTCCCCTCGAACGCTTCGCCGGGTACGGATGCGCCCGAGACGGAGAGCCCCGAGTCTGGTACGCCCACGACCGATCCACCACAGACTGATCCACCCGAGACCGATCCGTCGACCACGACCACGATCCCGATCGTGACGAGCGACGTGTCCGGCTCGGCATCGGCGGGCAACTCCGGTGGAGTCGGCGAGGAAAACACCGACAGCTATAGCGAAGTGATCCGCAACGACGACGGGACCTGCAGCGGATGGGCGGGCCGCGAGGTACCCGAGCCATGGACAGACGGACTCATCTCAGGCGCGCCGTTCGTCATCTTGGCGCGTCATGATGACGAGGTGCTCGGCGAGGGAACGCTCGGGACGAGTTCGTTCGAGAACGTCGGCGTCGACCAAGACCAGTGGGTGTGCGACTTCCCGTTTGCCGCCACGATCCTCGGCGACCCTGATGAGTTTCGGATCAAGGTCGCCGAACTCGATCCGTGGGTGGTGCGTCGCGATCCGACCGAGTCGGGCCAGTTCATCGCTTCGGTCAACACGGTGGCGTCGATCGAGTTCTTCACCCAGTGCACCGATGATGCCGTGGAGGAGATTTTCGAGTGGCAAGCAGTCGGCTCATACTGGTCGGACGGCCTGCAGAGCATCTGCTCGAACGGTCTGACCGTCGCCGACATCGAGCGACCCTGCCGTGGACCACACGAGGGCAGCGACTACGTGACGAAGGTCGTGAGCGCCGACGACCCGAACGTGGTGTACGAGGACGCCACGGGGCTGCGGGTCGATGTGTCGACGTTGCCGCCCGGTGCGCCGGTCATCGTCCACATCGCGACGGGACGGCCGTGCGGATAACCCGTGCGGATAGCCAGTGCGCATAGGAGGGCCGCCTTCACGCGCATGGTGGATCGAACCGGTACCTGGCGAGGGCTCCGTCGGCCAACGACCGCCACTCGTCGATGGTGAGTGATCGCCCGACCATCTGGCACACCTCGCGTGCCGGGTCCTGGTCGATCTGCCAGCGGAACGATCGGCCCGATTCGTCGGTCCCCTCCACCGCGGTTCCGGCTCCGACCAACTCGACCACGGTGCCTTCCAAGCCGGTGAACGCGCGTCCCACTCGCCGGCGCGAGATCGTCTCCCACAACTGCAACGTGACGGGCCCGTCGCTCGAGTCTCGGCCGGCGACGATGATCGCTCCAGCCTGCTCATCGAGGACTGCGACCGCCGCGACATCGACGTAGTCGATCGTGAACGTCGTCGGCTCCTGCTCGGTGAGCCGCCAGATCAGCACCCGAGCCTTGGTCGAACTGGTCTGCGGAAACCGCGTCCCGGCGACCACGACACCACCGCGGATGGCGACCGTCGAAACATTGACCTCTTCGCCACCTACACGCACGTCGATACCGTTGCCGCGACGAAACGTCCCCTTCGAGCGGGCATAATAATCGACGATGCCAGGGGCGCGGCCGACCACCACGTTGCCGTCGTCGTCGACCGCAACGGATCTCACCGTCGTGGGATCGAGGTCGAGTCGGCCCACGGAAATCGGCGGACCGGGTGCCGCGGTGGCGCACACGGCGAGGACCCCGTCCGACATCGTGAACCCGACGACGAAGTTGCCTTGTGGACTCACCGCTCGGAGATCCTCGCCCGTATCGCTATCGCAACGGGCGTCGATGGTCGGACCCGCGCTTGCGACGGCGGGATCCCCCAGATCGGGGAGCCGTTCACGAGTCGAATCATCGACGATGGGCTCGACGCTCCAGACCGCGACCGTCGTGCCCCAACCGCCGCTCGCAATTCGCGAGCCATCACGCGAGATCGCCACCGCCTGGGCACCGAGTTCGTCGACGAGCCGGATCTGGGTCTCGGCGATCGGGTCGATCACATCGAGCGAGACCCCCGCCGCGACCAGGCGACATCGGGGCTGGGCATCGCACGGCCCGCTCCAGGCAACCGCATTGGCCACCTGGGGTGTGGCCACGACGCGTTGGCCCGACTGCAGATCCCACACCGCCAGCCGACTACCTCCGAGGGCGACGAACCGTCCGGACGGATCCGCCTCGGCCACGGTGGCGCCGCCACCTTCAGCGAGTTGCACCCGCCCGGACCCGAATTCCACCAGCGCGGTCCCGGCGCTGCCGACGACGACCACCCGTTGGCCGTCCGGCGCGACGGCGAGCCACCGGGGAATCCCGACGTCGGACGGCAAGGCCACCGTCTCGGCCACCGTCAGCTCGTCGTCCCGTCGAGCCCAGCGGAGCACCCTGTTGTCGGTCGTTGCCACCACCACCGCAGCCTCGTCAGCCGACCCGGCGGCGATCACTCTCGCCGGTGGCACGGCGGTCGCCGTCGCCTCCACGGCACCGGTGGTGAGGTCGACGGTGCGAAGTTCGCCGTCGACGAGTGCCACTGCCCGCGAGCGCCCGACGTCGGCGAGGGCGCTCGGATCGGCATCGATGGTGAGTAGTGGTTCGCTCCCGATCGCCGACATCAGTGAGAGGGTTCCCGGCGATGCGCCCGGTTGAGCAGACAACCATGCAACTCCCGACCACCGGTCGAGATCGACGACGGACCCGGCGATCGTGGCGAATTCACCGGTGCCCGCGCCGTCTCGCAGCGCTGGGGCTCCGTCGGCGCCGACGATCACCCGGGTTCCATCGGCGCTGACATCGAGGCGGCCTCCGGTCGCCGACGGCAGTGGTTCGAGCCGGGCGGACGAAGCTCCCGCGTCCCACGTGGCGATGGCTTTCGATGCGGCCTCGCCGGCAACGGTGGCGTACACCGTCGCCGCGTCAGGGGAGAACGCGAGGCCCTGCACATTCGTGTATCGCCCCGAGCCGTCGTCGGTCGTGCCGACGTGAAGGATCGACCGGAGTCGCGAGTAACGACCGGTTAGCACCCGGGTCGGCTGGAACCGCTCGGGGCCGTCACCTGCGAGGTTTCCGCTCGCCAGCGACATGAGGAACGCTTGATCGAGTCGCCCGGCCGGAATGTCGATCGACGCCAATCCGACCTGACGCGCTACGGCCTCACGGGTTCGGCGATCGGCGCGCTGGGCATTTGACACCGCGACGACCGCAGCCGCGCCGGTCACGATGGTGAGCGCGACCAGCGCGGCAACCGCGCTGCGGGCGAGCCGTCGTGCCCGCCGATGCAGCCGGATGTCCTCACCCTCCAACTCCTCGGGTGGCTTGCCGTGGATGGGCGACGCCACGTGCAAGACGGCCGCACGGAACTCGGTGTGCCGCAACCCGAGTTCGGACGCATCGCGGGCCCAGACGAGGTCGATGTAGAGCGGCACACCGACGAATCGCCCGCGCAACGCGTCGGGAATGGCAGTCGAGTCGTTGGTGAAGTCCTGCATTTCGTCGTCCCACGCCAGAGTCCCACCGGTCCAGATCAAGAGCATTGTCTCGGTTCCCCTGGTGTCGCACCAATGGGAGACTTCGCGGTTCACCCACCTCGAAGCCGCCGCCTCGGGGCAAGCGAGCAGGATGAAGAATCTGGAACCGTCGAGATGGCTGGTGATCCTCCCCCACAGATGATCGGCGGCTCCGAGCTCACTCTCATCCCGGAACACGGACATCGCCCGAAGCCGATTCCAGGGGCGCGCCAGCCGTTCCAACCCATGCTCCAGCGCCGGGGCGAGTCGACTGTCGACCGCGTGGCTGTACGAGATGAACGCGTCGTGGGCCTGCGGCATCGAGATCCTTCCAGGCGGGGGTCAGCGAGAATTCAAGGCGTGGATTTCGGCTAGCCACGAGGCCGACGAGGCGTCCGAGGGCATGCGCCAGTCGCCCCGGGGAGAGAGTGCGACCGAGCCGACTTTGGGGCCATCGGGCATTGAGGAGCGCTTGAACTGCTGGGCGAAGAACCGTCGGTGGAACGCCTCGAGCCACTTGAGGATCGTGGCGTCGTCGTAGTGGGTGCCGCCATCATGTCCAGTGTCGGCGAAGGCTTGGCGGGCGAGGGCGTAGACCTTGGCTGGGCGGGAGCCGAAGCGAACGACGTGGTAGAGGAAGAAGTCGTGCAACTCGTACGGTCCGACGGTGTCCTCGGTCTTCTGTTCGAGCTTGCCGTCCTTCAACGGCAACAGTTCCGGTGTGATTGGCGTGGCCACGATGTCGTGGAGGATTGCCGCCGCGTCGCCGGCGAAGACATCATCGGCCGCCCACGAGACCAAGTGGCGCACGAGGGTCTTGGGGACCCCGGCGTTGACGTGGTACATCGACATGTGGTCGCCGTTGAACGTCATCCAGCCGAGGGCGGCCTCCGACAGGTCCCCGGTGCCGACCACGAACCCGCCGGTGTCGTTGGCGACATCCATCAGGATCTGGGTGCGTTCGCGGGCCTGGGAGTTCTCGTAGGTGACGTCGTGGTCGGCTTCATCGTGGCCGATGTCGGCGAAATGACCGCGCACCGCTGCGGCGATCGAGATCTCCCGAACGGTCGTGCCCAACGCCTGCATCAGGCCGAGGGCGTTCTGATAGGTCCGGTCGGTGGTGCCGAACCCGGGCATGGTGATCGCCACGATGCCGTCGTGGGGCAGCGCGAGCCGATCGAAGGCCCGCACTGCGACCAGTAGCGCCAGTGTCGAGTCGAGTCCGCCCGAAATGCCGATGGTGACCGTCTTGGCCCCGGTGTGGCGCAATCGCTTGGCGAGCCCGGTCGATTGGATGGCGAAGATCTCCTCGCAATGCGTGGCGCGCTGGGCGACATCCGAGGGCACGAATGGTTTGCGGGCGATCGGCCGTCGAAAGCCGTCGGCGTTCACCGGTGCCGTTGCGAGCGGCACGTCGATTGTCCGAAGTACGGGGGCGGGTGCGTTGGAGAAGCTCGACGACATGTGGCGCTCATGGCGCAATCGGGCGACGTCGACATCGGCGACGATCACCTCCTGGTCGAACTCGAACCGAGTGCTTTCCGCCAGGATCGAACCGTTCTCACAGATCAGTCCGTGCCCGCCGAAGACCACGTCCATCGTCGACTCGCCCGGACCCGACCCGGCGTACACATAGGCGGCGAGGCATCGGGCGGCCTGCTGTTTGACCAGGTCACGACGGTAGTCGGCCTTGCCGAGCAGCTCGGGGCTGCCCGACGGGTTGACGATGATCGTTGCTCCGCCCAGCGCCAACTTCCCGCTCGGTGGCTCAACCGCCCACAGGTCCTCACAGATCTCAATGCCGACCGTTGCCCCGGGATGACCGGCGAGGGCGAAGATCAGATCGGTACCGAACGGGACCCCGTTCACCTCGGACGGCAGGGTTGCGCCGAGGGCGCGCACAAACCAGCGGTCTTCGTAGAACTCGGCGCGATTGGGTAGGTACTGCTTCGGGACGATGCCGACGACCGCACCGCCGGCGATCATCGCGGCGACGTTGTACACCCGACCATCCGGAGTCGGCACGGGGAGCCCGACGACGGTTGCGACGATCGGAATGTCGGCGAGGCTCGCCGCCAGGTCGCCGAGTGCCGCCCACGTTTCGGCGACGAGGAGGTCGGAGAAGAACAGGTCGCCGGCGGAGTACCCCGTGAGGCCCAGCTCCGGGCAGACCACGAGGGCTGCGCCCTCTGCGGCCGCGGCTCGTACGGCAGACTCGGTGGCGTCACGATTGAACGCCACGTCGGCAACCCGAATCTCGGGGCACACGGCGGCAACGCGTACAAAGCCGAGCGCGGCGGGCGACAAGTCGATGGTGGGCACGGCATGCGTCGTCACATCGTCGAGGATATGGGTCGCAACAAGCCGGTCGACGTCACAGCCCGGCGCACGAGCCGGCGCCGGCGCGTGGGTCGGCGGCGCCGGCGAGCAGGCCCGAGGGCTCGGCGACGATGCAATGGGCATGGCCGAAGTCGGAGTCGAACGGCTGACGCTGATCGACGAGATGTCCCATCTTGGTCAGCTCGGCGGCCCAACCGGCGGGCGCGTTGCCCTCAATCGCGACGACCGGGCCCCGTGGCGCCGTCCACGTGTCGAACCCGGTGTCGGGGCCTTGCAACGCCCAGCGCCCCGAGAAGATGGCCTGCGCTGGGGTTTGGCGGTTGTGGAGCAGTCGAGCGATGACCTGCAGCTGAATCTGCGGCTGGGCGTCGCCGCCCATCGTGCCGATCGTGGCGGCGAGTGAGCCGTCGGGGTTGGTCAGCATGCTCGGGCACAGGGTGTGGGGCGGGCGGCGGCCCGGGACGATTTCGGCGGGGTGTCCGTCGGCGATTGAGAACCCAAGGCCCCGGTTGTGCAGGTTGATGCCGGTCGACGGTTCGACGAGCCATGATCCCAGGTTCGAGGCATTCGACTGGATCAACGACACGGCCATCCGGTCGCGGTCGACGGCGCACAGATACGTCGTGTCGCCCGCGGTGCCCGGCGTCCATCGACCGCTCGCCCGCAGCGGATCGATCGCCTCGCGCCGCGGGTCCAGCCGCGACGCGGCCAATAGCGCGCCGCCGTCGGCTCCCTCGTACAACGCGGTTGGCCGGTCGAAACCCGCGGCAGTGGCCGACTCGATCAGCAGGTGCGCCCAGCGCGGGTCGCGGGTGTCGTCGGGCAGTTCCAACCCGGCGGCGATCAGGGCGCCCGAGAGGGTGAGGTAACCCTGCGAATTCGGCGGGATCGTCCACAATCGCTGCCCCCACACATCGGCGGCGAGCGGCGTCACCCAATCGGCAGCCGGCGTGGCGAGATCGTCGGACGAAAACCAGCCGTTGCCCATCTCGAGTAGTCCGGCCCCGAACGAGCCCCCGTAGAAGGCGTCACGACCGCCGGTGGCGACATCGCGCAATGCCCGCGCCATACCGGTCCGGCGGATCAGCGCCCCGGGTCGCACGGCCTGTGAGACCAGTTCGTGCATTGCCTGGCGACCACGGTCGTCGAGGGTGGAGAGCACGAAGACCAACTCGGCCGTCGCCGAGAATCCATGTTCGGCCAGGCGAATCGCCGGAGCGAGCACCTCGTCGAGACCGAGCCGGCCGAAACGAGCGTTGAGCTCGACCCAGCCATCGACACAGCCGGGCACGGTGACGACGCGGATGTCGTGGCGGAACGGCATCTCGGTGCGGCCCTCGGCGCGGAGCTGTTCCGACGACGCTCCCGACCCGGCGCGTCCGGTGGCGTTGAGCGCGTGGACATCGGACCCGTCGTGGATCAGCGCGAACAGGTCGCCACCCATGCCACACATATGGGCACCGGTGACGGCGATGGCCGCGTTGGTGGCGATCGCCGCATCGACGGCGTTGCCGCCGCGCGCCAACGCCCACAGACCCGCCTGGGTGGCAACTTGATCGGCGGAGCAGACCATCCCACCGGGGGCGCGGACAGTTGTGGAAGGCGTCATCGTGGGCATGCCCCCACAGTACGGTCCCGTACTACCGTGCCCCATGTGCAACTTCCGCCGCCGCTTCCCGCCCGAAGTCGGCGGGCCGAGTGGGGGCCGCGGCTCGCGGTCGGAGTTCTCGCCGCAGTGGTCGCGCTTGGCACATTTCTGCCATGGGTGAAGACCGGCAGCCGGAGTCGCACGAGCTACGGACTGATGGGCCTGATCGACCGGCTGGAGTTCGCCCCCGGCGGCCCAGCGGCCCGGGCGGTGCAGCTGTGGCCCCTGGTGCCGACGTTGTGCGTACTGACGATGATCGCGGCCTGGTGGCCCCGCCACCGGCTCGCCGGCGTAGGCGGATTGCTGATTGCGTTGTACGTCGGAGGTGTCGCGTTCTCGCTCGGAACGGCTCCGGTCACCGTGCTGATCGGCCCCCGAGTTGTGGTGCCGGCATCGGCGTTGCTCGTCGCCGCTTCGGTGGTGTGCCTGGTCAGGCCCACTCGCCGCGCTGGGTCAGGACCTGCTTGAGGATTGCCGGGCGATCGGTCATCAACCCGTCGACACCCAGTTCGAGCAGGGCAAACATCTCCTCGGGTAGATCGATGGTCCACACATGCACCGCGATGCCGTGCCGGTGGGCGAGGTCGACCATCGAGCGGGTGACGATCTTGGCCGGCCCGGTGCTCACTGGTACCTGGGCGGCCTGAACCCCCTTGGGGGGACGTCCCATCCGCCACCGCGCCACTTCGACGGGGCTCATCGAGCTGCACAGATCGGTTCCGAGTGCTCGACGTAGCTTGAGCAGTCGGGTATGGGAGAACCCGCCCAGGCAGACCTTGGCCAGGGCGTTGTTGCGGCGTAGGCAGGCAATGAGCGGTTCGACGGCGGCGTCCGTTTTGCAGTCGATGTTGATCTTGACGTCGGAGAACGCGTCGAACAGGTCTTGCATCAGCGGGATCGGCTCACGGCCATCGACGCGGGCTTTGGCGACCTCGGCGTAGCTCATCGAACTGATCCGCCCCGGCTGCCCACAGGTCCGCTCGAGGTCGTTGTCGTGAAATGCCATCAGCACTCCATCGGCGGTGGCCTGCACGTCGGTCTCGATGTAGCGGTAGCCGAGCGCGACGGCTCCCTCAAATGCGGGCATCGTGTTCTCGGGCCATTCGCTCGCCCCGCCCCGATGGGCGAATGGAACCGGCCCGGGGTGGTCGAGGAACGGGTGGCGAGGCGGGCCGTGCAAACGCATGCACGAAGTATGGCCGCCTGAATCAGATGAGGGCGCTCAGCCGACGGCGAGGACTGCGACGCGCAGCGTGTAGCGGGACGTGGCGACAATGCAGACCCGGCCCTGATCACCGGGGGCCAACGTCACAGTGGTCGAAACCTCGACTCCGGCCTGCGGATCGAGCAACGGGGTGCCGCCGTCGAGCCCCGCCCGGGTGCCGCATGGCCACACGGCCGCCCGGCCCGCTCCGTCGCCGACGATCGTAATTGACAGTGTGACCGAACGCGACGATGCGGGTAGACCCGGAAATCCGACAACCTTCACCCCGGTGACGTGGTCGGCCGGGATGGCAGTGGGCGGCTCGAAAACGATCAGCCCGCCGGTGCCGGTGCCGACCGGAACGGTGAGAGGCGGCGAGAAGACCGTCGTGGTTGTCGTGAGTTCGGGCGTGACGACGTCGGGGGTCGGTGGGAAGGGTTCGCCCGTGAATGGCCGTTCGCCGGTCGTGTCGCCCGGTGCCGGCACTGTGTCGTAGACGACGGCCGTGTTCAGCGAACCCTCGCGGACCGCGGGGATCAGCGGGATGCCCGGCGTCGTCGTGACCCGCGGCGGGGGGTTGGGCTTGGCGGTTCCCTGGTCATGCGGCGGGCCGCATGTTCCGGTTGCGTAGACGAGCGGAGTCGGGTCGATCGGGTCGCCGCCACCCGGATGGACTTCGAAGTGCAGATGGGGAACCGGGGCCGACCCGGTCATTCCGACGTATCCGATGACCTGACCGCTCGTGACGGGTGCGCCGGCGACAATGCCATCGGCGAACTCCTGCAGATGTAGGTACGAGTAGTACGTGCCGTCGGCGATCTTGAGTCGCAGGTAGTTGCCACCGGTGTTGTTCGGTGCGTCGGGAACGAGCTTGGAGATGACGCCGTTGTCAACCGCGATCAACGGCACACCCTCGTTGGCGATGATGTCGACGCCCAGATGTTTCCGGCCACCCGGTCGCGGGGCGCCGAAGGTGTTCGAGTAGCCACAGGGGCCGCCGACCGGTCCGGTTTTGAGCACCAAACCATCGCCCGGTAGGGCATGGGCGGATGGCCCGACCGCGATCAGACTCATGGTGATGAGGGCCGCGGTAGTTCGGCCGCGACGCTGCCCAGATTCTCGATGTTGCCCCACGATTGCCTGCCCTTTCAGCCCCACTACATTCGCTCATCGCACTCTAACAACCACTGAACGCGCTTTGCCAGTGCGATCTTGACGTTTTACAACGACCGTCCGACGTCTTTCCAGTACTCGTCCTTGAGCAGACGCTTATACAACTTCCCCGTCGGGTGTCGGGGCAGCTCAGCCCGGAAATCCACCGTTCGTGGGCACTTGACGTCGGCCAACTGCGACCGGCAGAACGCAATCAACTCGGCCGCCAACAACCTGGCTGCCTCGTCGTCGGCCGGCATCTCTGCCGGCTGAACGACCGCCTTGACCTCTTCGCCGAAGTCGTCGTTGGGCACGCCAAGCACGGCGACGTCGATGACTTTCGGGTGGGTGATCAACACGTTCTCTGCTTCCTGCGGGTAGATGTTCACCCCTCCCGAGATGATCATGTATGCCTTTCGGTCAGTGAGATAGAGAAAGTTGTCGGCGTCCAGATACCCGATGTCTCCCAAAGTTGACCAACCTTTTGGATGGCGCGAGCCGCGGGTTTTCTCGGGATCGTTGTGGTACTCGAACGCAGCACCACCCTCGAAGTAGATGACGCCCGGTTCGCCGAGCGGAAGTTCTTCGCCCTGCTCATCGCAGATGTGCACGGTGCAGCCGATCGGCGTGCCGACGGTGCCCTCATGGGCAAGCCACATCGGGCTGTTGCAATAGACGAACCCGTTGCCCTCGGTGCCGGCGTAGTACTCATGCACCACAGGGCCGAACCACTCGATGATCTGGCGTTTCACCGGCGCGGGGCAGGGTGCGGCGGCGTGGATCACACACTCAAGGGACGACACGTCGAACGCCCCACGAACCTCGGCCGGAAGCTTCATCAGGCGCACGAACATCGTCGGCACCACCTGGCTGTGCGAGACGCGATACCGGTCGACCGCGGCAAGGTATTGCTCGGCGTCGAAGTGCTCCATGACCACGACCGTCATGCCGAGCGAGTGGGCACCCATGCAAAACCGCAGCGGGGCGGCGTGATAGAGCGGTGCCGGCGACAGGTACGACGAGTCCGCGGTGCATCCGAACAGGACGGCCAGCGTCGGGGCGAGCGCAACCGGCGCGGCGTCGAGCAGTTCGGCGACGAACGGCTTGGTGACGCCCTTTGGCTGGCCGGTCGTTCCCGACGAGTAGAGCATGTCCACCCCGGCGATCCGGTCGGGCATCGCGACGGCCGGGTACCGCG
Source organism: Actinomycetes bacterium (assembly GCA_031398525.1). Taxonomy (GTDB): domain Bacteria; phylum Actinomycetota; class Acidimicrobiia; order Acidimicrobiales; family Ilumatobacteraceae; genus JANMJD01. The sequence continues at coordinate 11,381 of JANNNL010000444.1, forward strand.
AAACGGCGTCCTCGTAGGCGTCGTATCCCTCAACGGTGCCATCGAGCATCAGATGGATCTTGACCCCGGGAGCGAGCGGAAGGATCTCGGTCGCCTGCTCGGCCTTGTAGCGCGACGAGATGAACGCTTGGGCTTGGCAATCGTTGAGGATGTACGCCAACTCGGGTGTCGTCAGGCGCGATGAGCAGGCCGTATACACCAGCCCGGCGTAGTGGCAGCCCCA
>JANNNL010000457.1:0-1796 GCA_031398525.1 Actinomycetes bacterium
GAAGCTCGTCGAGATCGTCCGGCCGATCACTGCCTCGGATGAGACAATCGCGACTGCCCGGGGCTTCGCCGAAGCCTGCGGCAAAGACGCTGTCGATGTCGCCGACCGGGCCGGGTTCGTGGTCAACGCGCTGTTGTTCCCGTATCTCAACAATGCGGTGCGGATGTGGGAGCAGGGCACAGCGTCGATGGACCACATCGATACGGCGATGAAGGGGGGCTGCAACTTTCCTATGGGCCCGTTCGCGCTGCTCGACCTGGTCGGCCTCGACACGTCGCTGGCCATTCTCGATGCCCTCTACCAGGAGTTTCGCGACGCCAACTACGCGGCCGTGCCGACCTTGCGTCGCATGGTCGCGTCCGGTCGCCTTGGCCGCAAGTCGGGCCGCGGGTTCTACGACTACGCCCGCTGACCTCCCGCACAGACTCGTGGGGTGATGACCCGAGTGCCGCAGGCGATCGCGACGCGATAGAACCAAGGGGTGGCCGGCTGGGATGTGACGCCGATCGAACCGCCGTCATCGGGATGGGCGTTCCCCGACCCGACGGGCGCCCCCGAGGACTTGATTGCCATCGGTGCCGACCTGGCCGCCGGAACGTTGCTCAACGCCTACCGATCGGGGTACTTCCCGATGCCCCATGGTCGCCGCCAGATCGGCTGGTGGTCGCCAAACCCCCGCGGGGTCATGCGGCCCGACGGCCTGCGGGTTACCCGCTCGATGCGCCAAAGCGCTCGCCGATTCGAGATCCGCGTCGACACCGCCTTTCGGCCCGTGATGGAAGCCTGCGGCGATCCCCGGCGTCCGCACGGTTGGATCAACTCGGCGTTCATCGACGCGTACGAGCACCTCTTCGAGCTGGGTTGGGTGCATAGCATCGAGGTCTACGACGATGCCGGTGCGCTCGCGGGTGGGCTGTACGGCGTGCGGATTGGCGGACTATTCGCCGGTGAGTCAATGTTTCACCATCAGCGCGACGCATCGAAGGTGGCGTTGATGGCCCTCGTCGAGCTGATGCAAACGACGGGAATGACGGTGCTCGACGTGCAGTGGGCGACCGACCATCTGCGATCGCTCGGCATCGTTGAGGTGGCCCGTGAGACGTACCTGGCAATGCTGGCCGAGGCCCTCCGGTGAAACATCGGGCAGCGCGTGGCTCGCTCATCGCCGGGCTCGTGCTGGCGGCCTGCTCGTCGTCGAGTCCCTCGGCAGTTGACGAGGCACCGACGATGACCGGCGAGTTCGCCAACTGGATCACCGCAACGTCCCGACCGCGGAACTCCGACCGGTTCGAGGTGTGGATCTGTCGCGTTCCGCTCGACACCGCCGTCGAGATCTACGAGCCCGGGGCAACGCGCCTGGCTCTGCAGCCGGACGCCATTGCCGCGCAGTTGACCGAGCACGTGGGTCAGTACTTCGCCACGATATCTCTCGGTGTGTACGCGCCGAGGTTTGTCGCCGGGGGCGCAGTCGAACTCGGCCCGACCGACGACTCGCAGCGCTGCGCGGCCGAGGCTGCCGATCGGTCGGATGCGGCGGCAACCGCCGTGCTGCTTGTCGCCGACGCGGAGCACCGAGCCGACGCTCCGGGCGGATGGGGTCGGCCGAACAACGCAGGGTGTCCGCAGCCGAGTTGCTCGGCCCGAGCATCCCGACGAGCGGTCTATGTCGGCGCGGCGGACTTCCATCCCGATTGGGGCGACGCTCCCGCGCTCGACCTCATCGAACACGAGATCGGCCATAGTCTCGGCTGGCCCCACTCGACCGCGGGAGAGGTCGACGCTGAAGCGGTCAATGG
>JANNNL010000519.1:0-6749 GCA_031398525.1 Actinomycetes bacterium
ATAGAGTTTCAGCTGATAAGCAGGTGTATATAATTAACAGAAAAACGAAAATGAGATAATATATTTTCATCGATCACAGGAGAGCCTAATGGATAATAAAAACTTGCTTGAAGATATTTCAATTCGAACTGAACTCCGCCCAGGTGACATTGGATACGTCATCCATATGCACGGCAGGCTCTATGGGACGGAATACAACTATGGTGTTCAATTTGAGAGTTATGTATCAAAAGGGTTGTGTGAGTTTTATAAACAGTATGACCCCAAAAGAAACCGCGTTTGGATATGTGAACACAATGACAAGATGATCGGCTTTCTTCTATTGATGGATAGAGGAGATGCCGCGCAGTTAAGATACTTTCTGATTGAGCCAGAATACAGAGGAATCGGCCTAGGCTCGAAACTTTTGACCACGCGACATCAGTGGACGGTTGTGGAGTATGCGCAGTTGGCCGACGTTGAGGCGTTTTTCGATCGGCGTTGTGAGCTGATCGAAGGGGAGATCATCGATATGCCACCGGCATCGGCGCGGCACGCGCTAGCGATTGAGGTCTTGCGTGATTTCTTCGCCCGTAGCCTCCCGATGGGTATGTGCTGCGGTTCGCAGACTCCGGTCGTGCTCGGGCATGACTCGGAGCCTGAACCCGACCTCTGGGTGGCGAATGTTGCCCGGCGAGCACTCGGCGGGCAGAAGCCGCAAGCCGGTCACTTGACGCTCGTCGTCGAGGTTGCCGACAGCAGCTACCAGTTCGATCGGTCGACCAAGCTGCCCCTGTATGCGAGACATGGCATCGCCACGATGTGGTTGGTCGATGCTCGACGGTCCCGCGTCGAGGTCTACACGGGACCCGATGAGGACGGCTACTCCAGCCATGCAACGTTCGAACGAGGAGCGACGGTCGCGTTGCCGTGGGGCGGAGAATTCACCGTCGACGAGATGTTCTCGCCCAGTTGAATTCTCGACCCGCTGGCGTTGGTTGACGTAGAGCAGGGCGAGGGTTGAGGCCTCGGCGGCTCGCCACCTCGCGTCCCGCTGCTGCGGGCTCGACACCCCGACAGGCCTCGGCTGGCAACTCGGGCTGGATGCCACGCTGAGGGCCGACTGTCGCCAAGTCGGCCGGTGTCCTGCTCCCATTCCGGGTCGGGTCGACCCATGAGGAGGTCAGCAATGTCCGCACATCGCTGCCACCGCCGGGGGGCAGCGGGAACCAAGCGCTGACCCACCGCGATGAGGCGCCACATTTTGACAGAGCCGCGGACGGCCGCCGTGACTACGTCGAAGGCTGTCGAAGTCGGCTCAGGCGCCGGCTTCGAGCACGGCGACGCGCGCGCGGCATATCGGTGATGCTCGGCCTAGACGCGCCGCGAGGACTTCGTCGAAGGTCGGGGTCGCTTCCAGGGTGAGCCCCAGTTGAGCAGCTACGTCGGGCGGCATCCCACCGGCCGGAAAGCCTCACGGGTGATGGGTAACCGCCTGGCGCAGTCCAACGTCGCCGCCCACAACGTCATCGTCAATCGCGCCACATGGCAGGATGTCGCCCAGTGACCAGCCCAAACGTCCTCGACTGCCGCCCCAGCCTGGAGGGGCGAGTCGCGCTGGTGACCGGAGGGCTCGGGGGGATCGGCCGGGCGGTGGTCGGCTCGCTCCTTGCCCATGGGGCTCGTGTCGCACTCACCTTTGCCGACGGTCACGAGTCGCCCGCCGCCGCCGCCGATGTTGTGGCCCTCGCTCCGCTCAACGCGTCGGCCCACGCGCTCGACCTGCGGTTCGAAGTGTCGATTCTGGCGTGCTTCGCCGCCGCGTTGGATCGATGGGGATCGATCGACATTTTGGTCAACAACGCCGCAGTGGGGACGGCCACGGTTGCCGCCTATGCCAACAGAGCCGGGGAGCAGGATTCGGCGATGCTGTCGATCAACGCCGACGGCACATTGAAGATGTGTCAGGCGTATCTGGCGTGGGCGGCGCAGCATCCGACGGGGCGGGCGGGCAAGATCATCAACATCAGTTCGGTCGGCGGGGGAGTGTCGGCGTTCCCCGGCTTTCGTCTGTCGGACGGGATGAGCAAGGCCGCGGTCGCCTTCCTCACCCGTCAACTCGCCGCCGAACTCACCGACTCACTGATCGACGTCTTCGCGGTCTGCCCCGGGGCGACGAACACGCCGATGTTGCAGGCAAGCACCCTCGATCCGATGTCACCATCCGACCGCGCCGCGTTCGTCGCTGCGATGCCGAAGCGGCGGCTGATCGAGCCCATCGATATCGCCAACATCGTGACGTTCCTGGCCTCGGGCTACTCCACGCCCCTACACGGTGCCGTGATCGACGCGTCGATGGGTCTCGGCGTACGCCCCGGCCTGATCACCGAGCGAACCCACTGAGCGAGTCACGCTGAGGTGCGGCCGTGTCAGCGAGACGCGGCGAGGATTTGATGAACTCGCTGGTGGGAGAGGCCCACGCGCGGAGCAGTATCTCGCCCGGACTGCCCGCGCGCGTGGCGCGCGCGGACTGCTGCCTCTTTCGCCGCCGTGGCTGCCTCTTGGGCCTGTTCTGCGGCGATGCGGGCACGTCGAGCTTGATCGAGTAGCGGTCCCAGGTCGAACATGTTGGCGCAGACGCGGACTTCTGTTTCGTCGACGTTCAGCTCGCAAGCGATCGCCTCGCGGGCGTTGGCGATGACCTCGCGTACGGTTCGTGCCTGGGTGACGACGCCTGTGGTGTCGGAGCTGGTCGCTATCCACCAGCCGGTCACCGCGTCATGCGTGAGATCTACCGAGTACATGTCCATCACAGCTCCTCCCATTGGATGCAATCCAACCGTTTGATGATTTGGCGTAGCGTGCCGGGAGCGATCTCAAGATGTCGCGGGATTGTCGCATGGCAGCCCGCCTCGCAATGCCAGGTCTCGTGGCTTCCCTTTGATCCGCCGACCGGTAGCCTCGGGTCCGTGGAGTCGCAGTCCTTTTCCGCGGACACCGACCCGCAGATCCACGCGATTCTGGTCGAGCGGTTGCGCGCCATGTCGCCATCCGAAAAGGGCCAGATGGTCGCCAACTCAACCGAGCGTGCGAATCCCTCGCGGTTGCCGGAATTCACGAGCGCTATACCAACGCCAAATCCGAAGAGGTCCGAATGCGACTCGGCGTCTTACGCGTCGGCCCGGAGTTGATGTTGCAGGCGTTCGGCTGGGACGTGCGAGTGCACGGGTACTGACCTGTATGGAGCCGCTCGAGTTGGTGGGATTCATGGGTCGGATCTTCGACTCCCTTGATGTGCCGTGGGGCTCGATGGCGAGTTCGATCTCTGGTGAGCCGCGGTCGACGATGGACATCGACATGGCGGTGCAGCTCGACCTCGAGGGTGGCCGACGGTTGGTCGAAGTCGTCACGCCCGACTTCTATGCCAGCGCCGACATGATCCGTGATGCCATCGTGCACCGATCGTCGTTCAGCGTCCTGCAGTACGAGTCGATGATGAAGGTCGATGTATTCGTGCTCGGCGATGACCTGCTCGATCGTCGACAGATGGACCGGCGCCGTCGAGTCGTCCTCAAGGATCCGCCGGGTTTGGCGATCTGGGTTGGGGCGGCCGAGGACCAGGTCTTGCGTAAGCTGCGGTGGTACCGCATCGGTCACGAGGCGTCGGATCGGCAATGGCGAGACGTGCTTTGGAATTCTGATCGTCCAGGCCGCGACGATTGATCATGTGGACATGCAGGTTGCGGCGGAGTTGCTTGGTCTCGACGACCTCTTGCGTCGAGCGCTGATCGAAGCGGGGCTGGCCGACTGAGGCGCTTGGTGCATCGCCGCAGCTACAGGCGGGCGATGACGGAGGAGTTGATCAGGTCCCAGTCGACGTCGAACCCGAGGCCGGGATTGGTCGGGGCGTGGATGTGGCCGTGGGCGTCGATGTTGAACGGCTCGGCGAGGCCGTAGTTGAGGTGGTCGAGGTCGTACGAGCCCGGCGCGTGGATGGTGATGATCTCGAAGAACTCGCAGTTGTCGATCGCCATGATCACGTTCAGGCCCGCCGCGTTGTTCATCGCGTTGTAGCCGTCGTGGACCTCGCAGTTCATCTGGAATGCTTCTGCCAGATGGGCGATCTTCATCAAGCCGGTGATCCCGCCCTTGATCACGGTGTCGCCGCGTAGCGCATCGGTCGCTCGTTGAAGCAGCCATTGCGGCAGCGCATACACCCCGCCCTCGGTCACCTCGGTGGCCACGATCGGGATGTGCAACCGCTCCTTGAGACGGACGTAGCCGTAGATGTCGTCGGCCTTGAGCGGATCTTCATACCAGTAGTACCCGAGGTCTTGAATGGCCTGACCGACAGTAAGCGCTTGGGCGTAGTTGTAGGCCCAGGCAGAGTCGAGCATGAGGACGTAGTCGTCGCCGACCGCGTCTCGGATTGCAGTGCAAGCAGCGATGTCGTCGGCCAACGGGACGTCCTCGCCTTGAAAGACCCGACGCTGCGTGGGTGGGTGCAGCTTGTACGCCGGAAACCCTTGATCGCGATACGCCAGAGCCTCCTCGGCGTAGGTCGGCACGTCGGGATGGACCCACGACGACGTGTAACACGGCACCGATTCGCGGCACGTCCCGAGCAGCCGATGGACGGGCAGGCCGGCGGCCTTGCCGGCGATGTCCCACAACGCCACGTCGATGTAGCCCTGCACCGAGGCGTGAAAGAATCGCGCCTTGTTCTGAAACACCCGCCAGATCGCCCCGATGTCGAGTGGATCGCGCCCGATCAACAACTGTTTGACCGGCCCGACGATCTGCGCAGTCACCGATGGCCCCGGGGCCCCGACGAACGTCTCGCCCACGATCCCCTCGTCGGTGACGATGCTCAGGACCCCAAGTTCCAGGATTGGCGGCCCGAGCGGATTCGGCAACGTACGCGAGTGCATGACCAGGGTGACATCGGTGATCTTCATGGCAGTCCTTCTCGACTCGGAATCCGGGGTCCGCTATGGCTAGCAGTTGCTCCGGCGCGTGACCAGCCGGAACGAACGGCGAACTACCCGAGACGGTGAGTGAGGACGGTGGCTCCGGATCCGGTGAGATCGGCAAGGGCCGACTTCCGGTTCGTGGCCACCATCATGATCGCCTCGCCCGTGCCCGACACGAGCGGTCCGGACCCGATCGACCAGTCGATGTCGGTGGCTTCGAAGCGCAGCTCTGCGGTGCGTGATGACGGTACGAAGCCCCGGGCCTTGCCCCCACAGACAAAGTTGAGAATCGTCGGCAGCACCGCCGGGTCGAGTTCGCTGGGCAGTCCGAGCGGACGTCGGATGTCGCTGGTGTGCACATAGAGGTCGGTCAGCGGGGCGATTGGCCCGACGACCGGCGGCGAGAATCGAGTTTCGGCCTTGGCGCGAAAGGCGGCGACAAGCGCGTGGGGAGCGCGGGCCCCGATCTCACGGGCGACCTGGTCGGAGTACCGATCGAAGCCGCGGGCCATGGCGATGTTGAGCAGGAACTTGCCGAGTGGAATCTCGAGGATGCTGAGTAGGTGTCCGGCGACGTCGCGGACGCGCCATCCGTCGCACAGCGACAGCGTGTTCCACTGGTCGTCGGTGAAGCCGTCGAACTGATCGGCGAGCCGCACCCGCTGGGCTGAAATCGCGTCGAACATCTCGTCCTTGGTCATCCGCGGACACTACCGGCAATCGCGAAAAGGCGGGAGTGTCGGCAACCAGGGCGATTCTTGGGTTCCCCCCGACCAAACCTTAGATAGCTACCCAGCGTGCCTATTTCGAACGCGCGGTTCGGCGGAGAGTAAGGATTCGGGGTCTCTTGTGCGCGTGTCTCGCAATGTCGTTGTCGTCGTGGTCCTGTTCCTGATCGCCGTCGGCGTGGGTTGGGGTCGCATTCCCCGCTTTCTTCCCATCACCTCGAACCCATCTCTGATCGGATCTGCCAACAGGAGGCATCCGAGGTCTTCCAGTTGCACCGCAAACGGTTGCACGTTGAAGCGTTCCCCGAGCCGCACCTGATCGACAAGGTGCGCAAACGCGGCTCGGCTGTGCATCGGATCGTGATTGTCGGTGGCGGTGTGGCTGGTTTGCGCGCCGCCGAGCGACTGCAGGAACGTCGCTTCGAAGGCACCGTGACGGTGATCGGCGCGGAACGCCACGGCCCGTACAACCGCACCCCGTTGTCGAAGCAGCTGATTACCGGGTCGTGGGCGAACAAGGATCTCGGGTTCACGAAATTCGGGGACATGAACGTGGTGTGACGCCACGGCACGCTGGTGAGGGGCGTCGATCCGAAACGGTTCGTAGCGAACCGTTCTATTTGCGTGTTGTTACCGATGTGCTCCAACGGTCGGCGGGCGTACGTTCCGCCAATGAGCATCTCCGACGGCCAACATCGTGACCGAACCAGCTTCATCGAATGCCTGCTTGCCGGAATCACCGGGGGTCTTTCGATGTTGATCGGTGGCCGGCGCTCGCGCTCGCCGATGGACCGAGAACGGGTGCCGCGATGAGCCGGGCGGCGTGTGCGGTACACCGGGCGCAGGCCGTCGGCCTGACTGTCGGGCGGCCGGGGCGCTCTCCGGACCCGCTCTCCGATCGAACCACTCACGGAATTCGACGGCCACTATCTGCTGCTATTGTTCGGCAAATGGTTCCCCTGCTCGTTGGGCGGGCACGTGAGGCGGGGGTGCTCACCGCTGCTGTCGATGAGCTGCGCGACGGCCGGGGTGGTTTCATCCACATCGTTGGCGAGGCGGGCATCGGCAA
>JANNNL010000523.1:0-10498 GCA_031398525.1 Actinomycetes bacterium
CTCGGGCTGTCGTGGGCCGACGCCCACCATGAGGCCGGCAAGTGGGAACACATCATGTCTGAGCAGGTCGAGGACGCGATGGACCGGGTCCTTGGCTCGCCGACCACCTGCCCCCACGGCAATCCGATCCCCGGCAGCGACTACGAGGCGCCCGACGCCGTCCGGCTCGGCGACTTGGCTGCGGGACGAAACTTCATCGTCAGCCGCATTCCCGAGGAACTCGAATTCACGCCTGGTTTGCTCGACTATCTCGAGGAGTCGTCGGTCACGCCGGGACGAGCCGGCCAGGTGACAGCTATCTCGCCCGACGGCACGATGACCGTCGAGATCGACGGGCGCACCACCGGAATCGGGGCCTATGCGTCGGCTCGCATCCTGGTCACGGCGTAGCCCATGCGACCTCGGGTCCTTATCTTCGCGTCCGCCATCATCGCCGGGCCACCTGCTCTCGTCGCCTGCGGGTCAACGACGATCGTCGACACTTCGTCGTCGACCACCGCCGCCATTGGTCCCGACGGTTCCACCCCGGTGACCACCACCGTCGAGCGCGATCCACTCGAGGAGATGGTCCGCCTGACCCTCGGTCTCGGCAATGAAATTTTCGATGGCGACTCGACGACTCGACTTTCGACCATCCAGGGCCTGTGGACCGCCGCCCGCACTTCGGTCGATGACGTCGATCCGGCGCTCGGCCGTGAGATCGACCACCAGTTGGAACTGATTGCAACGGCCGTCGAACGGAAACGACCGGCCGACGCGGATAAGGCGGCCCGAAACCTCGCCTCAGTCGTCGAGGCCGTCCGCAACCAACTCCCCTGACCAATGGCGTCACCAGAAGCAGCTGTGGTGCGACGGGCGATCAGGCGGCAGGGGCTGGCGATCGGCGTCTCGGTCATTCCGTTCGGGGTGGCGTTCGGCATTGCCTGTTCCGAAGCCAATCTGTCGACCGGGGAGGCGATGGGGTTCTCGGTATTGATGTTCACCGGAGGGTCACATTTCGCTGCGGTTGGGGTGCTCGGCGACGGTGGCTCGGTCGGCGCAGCGATCATCGCCGCCGTCTTGCTGGCGATGCGATCGCTGGCGTACGGCGTGGTGATGGCCCCGATCCTCACCGGTTCACGCTGGTTTCGGGCGCTCGCGTCGCAGCTGATGATCGATGAGTCGATGGCGATCGGCAGCGCCCAGGTTGAACCCGCCGATCAGCGCTACGGCTACTTCTCCGGCGGCATCTCCATCTTCGCGCTCTGGAACGCGTCGACGTTCGTGGGTGCCGCGCTGGTTTCGTCGGCGGGAGACTTGGTCACGACCTGGGGCCTCGACGCAACGATTCCCGCTGCGTTTCTCGCCCTCCTGTGGCCCAGACTGGCCGACCCAACCCAGCGCGCGGTCGCCATCGGCGGAGCGGTGATCGCTATGGGCCTCGTCCCGATCGCCACCGCGGGATTGCCGATCATCGCCGCTGCGGCCGCCGTGGCGTTGGCCCGAATCGCCCCTCGACGACCGGTGGGCAGATCGTGAGCCGCGGTTGGATCGTCATCCTCGTCGCCTCGACGATCATCTACTGCCTCAAGGCCGCCGCGCCGATGCTGCTCGGCGACCGCCGGCTTCCCGCCTGGCTCACCACGCTCACCACGCTGATGCCCGCCGCGTTGCTCGCCGCGCTCGTGGCTGTCAGCACCCTGGCCACCGGCAAACACCTACAACTCGACGCCCGCGCCGTTGGCCTTGGTGCGGCGGCGATCGCCCTGTGGCGCAAGCAGGGCTTCATCGTCGTGGTCATCGTCGCCGCATTGGCCACGGCCACCGCTCGCGCCCGCTCGTAGCGCTATTCGACCGGCGAGGCGATCGATGAGCGCAACGGCACTTCTGGTAGCACCCACGCAATGACGATCGCCGCGGCCGACACCGGCACCGCGATCCAGAATCCGAACGAGATCGACCGGGCCATCACATCCACCACCTGGCCCCGCAGCGGCTCGGGCAGCGCTGCGATCGCCCGCGGCCCGGTCACCAAGCGCTGCGGATCGAGTCCGTCGATGTCGCCCAGGGCCGCCAAACCAGGACCGAGCCGACTCAGGATCAACGCGCCAATCCCGGCAATGCCGATTGTTCCACCCAGCGACCGCAGGGTCATCAGCGCCGAACTGGCGGCCCCAAGGTCTTCGACGGGCATCGCGTTCTGGGCGGTCAGGTTGATGATCGGGGCCGACGCCCCAAACCCCAGCCCCAACGCGACCATCAGCACGACCACCGTTGCCGAACTGGTTGTCGCGTCGAGCATCACCATCCCTACCGACACCCCCATCATCCCAACGACGCCGACGAGCAGGATCCGCCGATAGCGACCGCTGCTCGACACCATCCGGCCCGAGGTGATCGAGGCGACCGCCATCCCGAGCATCAGGGGGGCCACGAGGAGGCCCGACCTCGTCGCCGACGATCCGTTGACCGTCTGGAGAAACAGCGGCAGGTAGATCGCCGCGGATTGGAACAGAATCGTCGACAGCGCGCCGAGCCCGATCGGCAGCATCAGTCCTCGATTGGTCAACAGGCGCAGGGCCAGGATCGGCTCCGGAACCCGGCGTTCGATGGCGATCAACGCCCATCCCGATGCGACCGCCGTGGCGAACAACCCGATGATCACGGGCGATCCCCACGCGTAGTCGCGACCGCCCATCACCGCCCCGAGGAGCAGGCTGACCACCGCAATCGACAGGGCCAGCGCGCCTTTCAGGTCGAGTCGGGCCGGTCGGGGATCTCCGACACCACGCAACGAAGAGGCCGCAATCACCATCGCCACAAGGCCGATCGGCAGGTTGATCAGGAAGATCCATCGCCACGAGACGTGGTCAACGAAGAACCCGCCCACGAGCGGGCCGAGCACGCTGCCGACGGCAAACGTGCCCGACATCAGCCCGATGTAGCGCCCTCGATGCCTCGGCGGGAGGATGTCGCCCATGATGGCGAAGCCGAGCGCTTGAACTCCGCCCCCTCCGATCCCTTGCACCGCCCGGGCGCCAATCAACTGCGCCATGTTCTGCGCAAGGCCGCACAGCAGTGACCCTCCAATGAAGATCGCCATCGCCGCCAAGTACGTCGGGCGGCGGCCCCGAAGGTCGCTGACTTTGCCCCACAGCGCAGCGCTCACCGTGGTCGACAGCAATGTAGGCCGTGATCACCCACGTGATTTGATTCAGCCCGCCAAGGTTTTCAACCAAGGTCGGGAGCGCCGTGGCAACAATCGTCTGGTCAAGCGCAGCGAGGAACATTCCGGCCATCACGCCGTACATCACCCGCATCACCTGTCGATGAGCGATCGGACCAACCCCGACCTCAGTCTGCTCGTCGACGCCCATGACTTGACAGTATCGTCAACCGACTGCCGGTGTCGCCTGCGGCCTACTCGGCCGCGTCGCGCCACACCGGGTTGCGGGGTCGGTCGAAGGCGACGGTGACGGGCTCGCCGTTGATCGCAGCGAAGGCCATCGGGCCCCACCACGACGCACCGGCGCACGGCTCCGGCAACTCGTCGGGGCCGAACCAGCCGACGCCGGCGGTTTCCAACGGGTGACCTTGCAACGTTCCACCAACGGCCTTGCAGTGAAAGACCAGCATGTACATGCCGAAGCGCGAGAAGCCCATCCGCTGGCCATCGACAATGCTCAACACCTGCAGTACTTCAATGTGGATGCCGGTCTCTTCCTCGACTTCCTTGACGGCCACTTCCGACGCTGAATAGCCGACATCGGCCCACCCGGTCGGGTAGAGCCACACGCCTGAGTCGGGGCGCTTGACCAGCAGAATCTTGCCCTCGTCGTTGCCGACGATTACCCCGATGGCGACCTTGGGCGTGACATAGCCCGGTATCCCTTCGCCGACCGAGTCCATCCACTCCTGAATGAAATGGTCCTGCTCACGGCGTACCTCCAGGGCCTCGTCGGCGGCGAACTTGATGTCGGCGGCGACCTTGAGCACCTCTTCATAACGCTCACGTTCGTACAGGCTCTCGGTGAACCCCATGCCGGTGCGGGCAATCCCCGCCAACGTCTCGCTCCATCGCACCAGGTCGCGGGTGTAATCCGCCGGGCCCAGCTCGTCGCCTCCATCCCCAGCAGCCATCTGGTGAAACCTAACTCACGGCGTGCAGCACGGCACGCTCCACCTCAGCCGCGTGGAACGGGTCGACCAGCTTCCCGCCCGACGCGGTTTGAACATAGAACGAGTCGACCACCTCGTCGCCGAGCGTCTGCACCTTGGCGTGGCGGATGTCGAGTCCAAGTTCGGCGAGGGCTTTGGTGATCCGGTAGAGCACCGCGATCCGGTCGGGGGCGCGAACCTCGAGGACGGTGGCGTTCGACGACGCATCGTTATCGATCCGCACCGACGGCACCGCGGTATCGGCAGCCAGCGCCCGACGACGCCGATAGGTTCGGGCGCGCTCAGCCAGCCGCGCCTCGATCGCCAGTTCCCCGCTGAGCGCCCGTTCGAGGTCTGCGACGATTCGTTCGAAGTTGATCCCGTGGCGTGGCACGACGAGCCGGAACTCATTGGCGGCCATCGCCGCACCGTCAGCCGAAGCCGATGTCTGATCGGAGTGGGCCTCGGCCCCGAGCACGGCTAGACCGTGGAGGCTGAGCACGCCGGCGACTCGGCTGAAAAGGCCCGGTCGATCGGGGGCAACGGTGATGATCCGGTCGGTCGCGGTCGCGATGGCAACGGTGCCGGCAGCCATCAACGCCAACACCTCGTCGGTCGGAAATGGCCGCCAAGTCACCTCGCTGACGTCACCACCGCCGAGCACATGGTCAGTACGTTCGACCAGCGTGTTGACCAGTTCGGCCTTCCATGAGCCCCAGGCCGAGGTCCCCGTGGCCAACGAATCGGCCTCAGTCAAGGCGTGCAGCAACTCCAACACGACCGGGGACCCAACGGCCTGGGCGACCGCCGTAATGGTCGCGTCATCACTGAGATCACGCCGAGTGGCCACATCGGGAAGCAGGAGGTGGTGGCGCACCAGGTCGACAATGATCCGAGTATCGGCCGACGAGAACCCGAGCCTCGGCGCAATGACACCGGCGAGGGCAATTCCATTGTCGGTGTGGTCACCGGGTTGACCCTTGCCGATGTCGTGCAACAACGCGCCGACGACCAACAGGTCGGGTCGGGTCACCCGGTGAGCCAGGGTCGCAGCGTTCGCGGTGGCCTCCCACAGGTGCCGATCGACGGTGAACCGGTGATATGCGTTGCGTTGCGGCTTGTTGCGCACCCCGGCCCATTCGGGGAGTACGCGAACCCACAAACCCATCTGATCTGCGGCTTCCATGGCGGCAATCGCATCGTGACCTTCGAGCAGCAGGGCAACGAACTCGTCGAGGCCGCCGGCGGGCCATGGCGCCGGAAACACCGGGGTGCGCTCGGCCAGCGCAGCCAGCGTCGTTCGGCTGATCGGAACGTTTGCGGCCGCTGCGGCCCGCAGCACTCTCAACACGGCAATCGGATCGCGGTGCGCATCGACGCTGGGGGCCAGATCGATCTCGCCATCGCTCACCTCGATGCCCGGGGCCATCGCCCGCGTCGGCAGCACGGCATCGCGACGCGCCGGGCGGAGCTGACTCCACACCCCGTCGGTAATCCACGCAATCGAGCGGGCCGCCGCCGACAGTGCCCCCATCAGCGCGTCGGCATCGTGGTAGCCCAGCATGTTGGCCAGGCCGTCCTGATCTTCGAGCCGCAGCACATCACCTGACTTACCGGTCAGACGGTGCAGACCGACTCGGGCGTCGAGCAGCAGTGACTCGGACTCGGTCAGTCCCGTTTCGTCGGCCTCGGCCAGTTCTGCCCCCGCCCGTTGCAGCCATCGGACCGTCTGCACGTCACGCAGTCCACCGCGGGCGCTCTTCAGGTCGGGTTCCAACAGAAAAGCCAGCTCTCCGAAGTCATCGAGCCGTTGCCGACCGCGGGCCTCCAGCTCCTGGAACCACCGGCGACGATGCTTCACCCAGGAGTCACCTGCCGCGTGCCGCAGATCGGCCATCACCTGGGTGTCGCCGTGGATGAGTCGCATCGACAGATATGACGTTGCTGCGTCGAGCTCATCGGTTGCCAACTGACGGGCCTGCTTGAGTGTCAACACCGCGTGACCGAGCTTCACTCCGTCATCCCACACGGGGTACCAGAGTTGTTCGGCAATCGCCTCGACCCCTCGCTTCAACCCATGCAACAACACGAGGTCGAGATCGCTTCCCGGGGCGAGTTCGCTGCGGCCGTATCCACCGACTGCGACAAGGGCAACGGGTCCGACGGCACCCTCGAATGCGCCCCGAGCGAGCCCCGCGAGCCAGTCGTCGGTCGCCTCGGCCAACGCTCGACACGCGTGTCGGCCTCGCCGGGCGGGGTCGTCACGGGTCGAAAGCGGCACTACAGTTCGACGACCAGACCGATCGCACCGAGGCGAATCAGGTCGTTGGGCGACTTCAACGACAGGGTCATCGCGGTGTCACGGCCGCTGAGACGCAAGGAGAACGAGTCGGCATCGATGCCCAGCGTATTGTCGTAGTCGGGGTCGCGCTGGCCACCGGTCGGTATGGAACTGTTGAAGACGTCGCCGATCGGATTGAAGGCGTTCGTCAGAGCGATCCCGTTCACCGTGGCCACCTCGCCCGTCAAGCTCCGGTCGCCTTCGGTAGCCAACCAGGCCAATGTGGTCGCCCGCTCGCCGTCACGGGCCCCAAGCCCAGAGAGGTCGGCCGAGATCGTCGTGGGGCCCCCGTCGATGGTGGTGTACTGATCGATGACCTCGACGAATGCCGCCGGACGAGTGGTGTCGCGGAACGCGACGATCAAGGTCCAGCCGCCGAACCGACCCCGGCCACCCCCGATCCCCTTGCCGGTTCCTGACTGCACGTTAGCGACCCAATACTTGCCACCGGCGGTCACCACGTCGGTGACATCGGCCGTGGCGTAGTACGCGGTCGAGGTACCCCCCGGTGTCCGCACCCGGTCGGCGGTGAGCGCCAGCCAACCCGTCGGAGTGCCAAAACGCACAAAATCCCGGGCCTCCGGGTCGGGTGCTTCAACTCCGCCGTCCCCGGCGCTGGTGTCCCCTGACCAGGTCAATAGGGCGTACTCGATCGTCGCGCCATCGGGAATCTCGACATTCGCGGCGGCCGAGTTGAAGGTCTCGGGATCTCCGTCAATGTCGAGGAATGCCATCTGGTGACCATGCCGCGCGTTCTTGAAGCCGGTGGCCGTTCCCTGTTGGGCCTCGGCACATTGGTCGGTATCGACGCAGGTCATCACCGAGTTGCCGATCGTGGCGACCCCGCCCGGCATCATGCGGGCGAAGCTGACCGATTCGGCCGGTTGCACCGGAAATGTCCGTGAGTCTCCGGCCCTCGTCGGGCCGGCCGTCGAGGTGATCGAGGTGGTCATCGTCATCGGCGACGGCAGCGTGTCGGGAAGCGAGAGCTCGATCAGTGCCTCGGTCTGATCACCCGGCTGCAGGGTCGGCAGTGTGCAGGCGACCCCACCGGCCACCGACGCGCATGACCAGGCGGTGCTCGACGCGACGGCCACTCCGTCTGGCAATTGAAGGGTCAACACCGGATCGATTGCCGGGCCGACGAGACCCGCTCGGCGGGCAAGCACGCCGGCCCCGCCTCCCGCTCCGGCCGACGCCGTATTGCGCACCGAAACGCGTACATAGCCGAACTGTCCGGCGACGAACGGTCCGGCGGGAGACGCGGCGACGCTCATCTCGGGGTCTGGCTTGGGAGCCTCGCTCGTCGACGGAGGCGGAGTGGTGGTCGAGGTTGAAGTCGATGTCGTCGAGGTCGATGTCGTCGAGGTCGAACTCGTCGACGTGCCAATCGTGCCCGCCGTCGTCGCCACCGTGGTCGTCGTGGAGGTGGTCGACGTCGTTGATGTCGTCGAGGTAGTCGAGGTCGTCGTCGCCCGCGCCGGTGTAATCGGCACCGTGGGCTGAGGACGCGTGATCTGTGGGGTGATCGGGGGCGGGATGAACAACGTCGTGGGGGCGGTCGGATCCGCAACCACAACCGGCACCGACGGGATCACGACCGGGAGCGGTGTGGTTGGTTCGTCGGTGACTGCGACGATCACCAGCGCCGGCGTCTCGATCGGCACCACGGTGTCGATATCGATCGGCGGCTGCTCGGCCGGAACCGTGAAAACGATCGGGACCGTCGTCGATGCGACTGCGGTTGCCGGTTGGTTGCCGCCGGCCAACGCCGAGACACCGATCGCGCCGGCGATCACCGCCGCCGCGGCCGCGACGCCCATGGCCGCCTGGGCCTTGGGTTCGGAACGGCGGAACAGCCCGATGAGCCCCTTGCCGCCGGACAGCAGGCCGAGGTATTTGGCCGCCGGAACTCCCAGCAGCAGGGGAATCAAGATGGCGCGCAGATGCGTATTCGTCTCGCGCAACTCGACGAGTAGCGCCGAGCAGGCATCACACGATTCCAAGTGGGCGTCAACCTTGCGGCGGTCTCGGGTGGCGAGGCCGTCACGCACGAATGCGCCCAGATTGGGGCGACAAGCCTGGCACTCTACGGGAGTCGCTTGTTGCAGATGAGCCTGCAGATATGCCTGGCGCAGGCCTTCGCGAGCCCGATAGGTCAAGGCGGCGACGGCATTCGGAGCAATGCCGAGCAACGTGCCCACTTCCGACGCACTACGCCCTTCAACCTCGGTATGCCACAGCGCCAACTGCCAGCGCTCAGGCAGACTGGCGTACGCCTGCACGATCAGCGCCCGATCTTCTTCGGACGCCGACATGTCCATCAACGAGACGTTGAGGGTGTCTTCGGGCTCGTCGGTGAATTCGATGCGCTTGTCTTTGCGTGTCCGGTCGTAGAACGCATTGCGGACGCAGGTCAGCAGGTACGGCCGGAAGGCGACCTCGGGGCCGCGACCGGCTCGCAAGGCCTGCAACACTCGCGTAAACGCCTCGGCCACCAAATCATCAATGTCAGCCCGCGAGCGGGTCATGCTGCGCGCTGCGGCGCGCGCCGCTATCTCATGCCGTTTGAACAGTTCCCCGAACGCCCGATCGTCTCCGATGCGCGCGGAGGTGATCAGCTCCGCGTCGCTCGGTAGTTGAGAGGTAAGGGATGCATCAGACATGGACGGAGAGTTGACGAACGACCACTCATGATATGACGTCGAACTGCGTCATATCCGGCAGGCCACGACGTCTCTTCGGCGATGGCTAGTCCCGAACGGATCAAAACTGCCTGGTTGGGCGAAATCCGCGCCCATTGGGGGTCCGGGCCACATCTGTCATGTCTCGGCGGGATGGACCACTTGATCACGGAAATCCTCGTCGCCGGGTCCGATCACCATGCATTCCTGTTTGAATTCGGTCGCCGGTGCGCAGTCGAAGAGTTCTCGCTGGCCGACGCGAACGCATGGATCACCCTGCTGATCGAGCGGGCGGGGCGGCGAACCCGACGGGTCCTGTCGCACCGTGACGCCGCGATCGCGGTGGCCCGCGGGTGGGCCGATGGCACCGGCGAGCGGGAACGGCGCGCCTCGACCAACGTGTCGTCGATGCAGCTGCTTGAGCTGCGCTTGAATCAGCAGTACGACCGCTGCGCCGCCCTCGGCGTGCGACTCAACGATGCCCATGCCTTGGCCGTGTTCGAAGCAGACGTCGGCAACCTCGGGACCTACGCCCGGGCCGCCCTGATCGAGACGGTCGCCAACGAAGCCCGCCGACGCTTCCACCACGGCGAGACGATCTCGTCGACCCCGACGGGTCGGCTGGTCGTGCTCACCGAGCGGTCCGCCGGCCTGCCGGCCACCGTGCAATCGATGCTGTCGACCATCAATGCCTCGCCAACGACGGCCGGGTCGGCCGTGCGCGGTTGGATCGAGCCGCTGGCCAACGAGCGCCTACACCTCGGGTCACATATGGCCAGCCTGGCGAGCTGATCCGTTCAATACGCGGCATCGAACCGTCACGTTGGGCATCAGTCGAGTTCGATGCGCAACCGCTTGTTGCCCTTGCCTTTGCTCTCGGTCTTGACCACCCGAAAATGGCCGACCTCGGCCGTTGACCGAACGTGGGTGCCGCCGTCGGCCTGGCGATCAAGACCGACGATGTCGACAACGCGGATCTCGGTCACGCTCTCGGGAATCATGTTGACCTTCGTTCGGATCAGATCTTCGTCGCCAACGGCATCACCGCGGGGCAGGAATGCCACCTCGATCGGGCGGTCGGCGACGAGTTCGGCGTTGACCAGTTGTTCGATCGTCACGGCAAATCCCTCGGGCAACGGGTCGAACTCGAAGTCCATCCGAGCGGCGAGCGGCTCCATGTTTCCCCCGGTCACAGGCACACGAAACGCATTCCAGACAACCCCGCACAACACGTGTAGCGCGGTGTGCGTGCGCATCAGGGCGTGCCGCCGCTCCCAGTCGATCGCCGCGTTGACGACGTCGCCGACCCCCGGTATGTCGCCGTCGAGAACGTGCC
>JANNNL010000587.1:0-3459 GCA_031398525.1 Actinomycetes bacterium
CGAGGGGGCTGGCCTCGATGGGGTGATCGCCAAGCGATTGGGCGACCCGTACACCCCCGACAAGCGCACGATGATCAAGGTCAAGCACGAGCGGACCGCTGACTGCGTGGTGGCCGGGTATCGCATCCACAAAGACGGCCAGGGGGTTGGCTCGTTGCTGCTCGGCCTGTGGGATAGCGAGGGGAAACTCCACCATTTGGGGGTCGCGGCCGGGTTCAGCGTGGTGCGGCGGCGAGAGCTGCTCGCCGAACTCGCCCCGCTGACCGACAGTGCCCTCGACGGCCACCCGTGGCGGGAGTGGGCGGAGTGGATGGCCAATGAACAGGCGGCTCGGATGCCCGGGGCGGGGAGCCGGTGGAACGCCGGTAAAGACCTGTCGTGGACGGCGCTGCGCATCGAACGCGTGGCCGAGGTGACATTCGGGCAGCTACAGAGCGGCCGCTTCCGCCACGGCGTCAAGCTGATCCGCTGGCGGCCCGATCGCACCCCCGAGAGCTGCACCTATTCCCAACTCGACGTCGCCGCACCGGTCGCATTCTCGGCCCTGTTCGACTAGGAACACGCCGAAGGGGTTCAAGGAAGAGACGTAGTTGCGTTCGGGCTGACGGCTGATTGCACCAACCCAGCCGCGGGCGCCGCCGCGACGGTGGGTTGGGTGGGTGCGGTCGGATCATCGCCACCCGCAGCCGCCTCGAGCGAGCCGATTTCGAGGGTGCCGGTGACCGGTGGCAGCGGCCCGTCGGTGTCACGGGCGGTCACGACGACGGTCCACAGGCCGGGGGTGTCGAGCGGGACCCCCTCGACGCGCATCGAACCCTTGCCCTTGAGCACGGCCGCCACTTTCGGGATATCGATACCCCCACCCTGCGGAGCGGGCGACAGCAGTTGGACGTCCATGTCGACGAGACCGGTGACGGGCTTGCGGATCGTGATGACGATGGTGTTGACCCCCACGGCGGCGGGGGCCGCACCGACCGAGACGTCGATCCCGCTGTCTTTCAACGAGACCTCGGCAACAGCCTTGACCTTGTTGATCGATACTGCGTTGGCGGCCCCGGGGGGGACCGAGCTCAGCATCCACGCCGACAGTCCCATGACGACCACGCCGGCGAGAAGTTCGGCGCTGAACGCTCGTCGCAACCGCCCGGCCGCGCGCCCATTCAACTGGACGGAACGGTCGAGTTTGCCCCGCACAGTTTGTCGGTTCATGGTGGCCACATAGGCCAGCACGGCGACTCCAACGGCCTTCACCAGCAGCAATCGACCGTAGCCGGTTCCGAACAGGCTGCTTCCCCCACCGGCGAGTTGCGCGGTGCGGATGACTCCCGACACGACGACACCGATCAACGCCGGAGCAGCAAGGCGACTGAACCCGCGCACTGCGTGCAACAGGTCCTCGTCGCCTGGGCCGATCACGACGACACGGGCCAGCAGGGCGACCCCTCCAAGCCAGACGGAGAACGAGAAGGCGTGGAGGATTCCGGCACCGATCCCCAGCACGCCACCGGCGGCCTCTCCCGAGCGACTGAACCCGAAGGTCAGCAGCGCCAACGTTGGCGCCGCGAACGCCGGGATCTGGGTCGAGGCGTCCACGACCCGCTCGGGGACCAGCACCACCCAGCCGCTGGCGGCGATGAACACGAAGCGGAGGAGGAGGGCGCTCCCGCCCGGCAGTTCTTTCAGGTCGAGCAGCGCCGTCGGGCTGATCGATGAGGCGATCGACGCACCTGACTCCCGGGCGCGGGTAGTGATCATCAGGATCAATGTGGCCCCGAGGGCGATCAGCCACACGGTGCGCAGGTAGCGCGAGGTGATCACGTACTCGATACCTTCGGGCCAGGCGAGGGCGATAACCGCGAGTCCACCGAACACGCAGGCCAGTCCCAGGGTCGATGCCCAGCGCGCCAGAGTTGCCAGGAGTCCGGCGACCCCACCACCATCATCGGTCGAGTTGGCGGTTGTCGAGGACGGGCTGGCGATCGTCGTTGGTGCGGCCGTCGTGGGGTCGCCGGGAGTCGGAGCCACCGTTTCGGCAGGAGCGGGAGCACCGGCGACAGCCGTCGCGGCTCCGGCTGCGGGCGGTTGCGTCGGCGCTGGGGCCGGCGACGCCTGACCGACATTGAAGGTGTACTCGTTGAGCGCCGCTTCGACCGACCACTTCACGCGGTAGGTGCCTGCGGGGAGGGGCGAACTGATCGGGACGATCCACTGGGTGCCCGTCGCCTGACGCTCAGCCGGCTGTGTCGGGACTGTGAGGCCTGCGGCGTCGAGCAGAATGACTTCGGGTTCGGTGGCCAATTCCGTGGTGAATGTCAAGACGAGCTGTGTCGGCGACGCAGCCAAGGTCTCGTTTGGAGCCGGTGATGAGTCGGGTGAGAGCTGCGGGACGGCCCAGGCGCGCGGCGCGGCCAGTAGCCCCACCGCCACCAGGGCGGTCAGTAGCACGCTGAGAGCTCGCTTGATGGACATTGCGATTCTCACGGTACTGGTCATCGATGGTTGATTTCCGGCATTCGGCGATCGGGCGGCGGGTCCCGTGCACCTATCCTCGACACCGTGGCCACACCTGCGCTCTACCGCCGATACCGACCTCGTCGTTTCAGCGAGTTGAAGGGCCAGGAGCACATCGTCCGTTCTTTGCAGACCGCGATCCAAACCGGGCGCGAGGGTCAGGCCTATCTATTCTCGGGGCCGCGAGGCACCGGCAAGACGTCGACCGCCCGCATTCTGGCCAAAGCACTGAACTGCGAGTACCTCGTCGAGGGCGAGCCGTGCTGCGAGTGCGATTCGTGCAAAGCGGTCGAAGCGGGCACCAGCTACGACGTTCACGAGCTCGACGCGGCCTCGAACAACGGCGTCGATGCGATGCGCGATCTGATCGAGCGCTCGATGTTGGGTACGCCCGGGCGCCACAAGGTGTACATCCTCGATGAGGTGCACATGCTCTCGAAGGGCGCTGAGGCCGCCCTACTCAAGACCCTGGAGGAGCCGCCGCCCCACGTCGTATTCGTACTTGCGACCACTGACCCCCAAAAGGTGTCCGAAACGATCCGCAGCCGCTGCCAGCCGCTTTCGTTCCACCTGTTGCCGATGGACGTGATGGAGAGTCATGTTCGCTGGCTGATTGGCGATGCGGGCCTGGCGGTGCAGGAGGACGCGATCGAGGCGGTGCTCCGCCAAGGTGGCGGCTCGGCACGCGACACCCTCTCTGCGTTGGAGCTGATCGCCACCTCGGGCGGTGCCGCCCCCGACGTCACCCCTCTCGACGAGTTCATCGAGGCGCTGATCGAACGCGACCCGGCCCGGGCGCTCACCGCCGTCGCGGCCTCGGTCAATCGCGGCCGCGATCCGCGCACCTTGGCCGACGAGTTGGTCGGACATCTGCGCAACTGCTTCCTCTCGCTGATGGCCCCTGAGCTGGTGGTTCTCCCCGATCGGCGGGCCACCGAGGTCGGCGTC
>JANNNL010000648.1:0-3620 GCA_031398525.1 Actinomycetes bacterium
CCCTTCGTTGTTTTCAATAGCCGATCGTCCCATCACCTCGAGAATTGAACGGCTGAATCAGCCGGCGGCGGACAAGTGGATATCGACTCTGCGGATGAGTGCTCGACCAGCCTCCGTCGAGTTGTCGCCCTTGGGATCGGCGTCGCTGTTCCCGACCGCCTCGAGCATCTGGTCCGCAGGTACACCCTTGCCGCTCAGATACTCGATGACCCGTCGCGCTCGGGCACGGGAGAGCGCAGCATTCCGTGCTTCCTCGCCGACGCTGTCGGTGTAACCCTCCACGAGCGCAGACGCTTTCGGGTTGCTGATGAGTACAAGGGCCACGACATCGAGTTCACCGGTATGTTCCGCCTGTAGGCCGGCCATGCCGGACGGAAAGTAGAGCGTCTGGGTGACCATGCCTTCATCAGCCTGGTCATCATCGATGACGGCTCGCGGATCGACGACGTAGTCCTCGACGATTGCCGCCGACCCCAGACCTTGATCCCCGCCGCACACAATGACGCCGCGACCGACCTGCTGGGCACGGCACCCCGCATGCGGGCTCGACCGTCTGCATCAATCTCGAAGGTAAAACGGATCGGGGAGCCCGTTCGTCAATGGGGGAGCCGGGGTCGGGATAGTTTGTGCCCTCCGTGGCGACTGTTGGAGCTCGCCGAGGCGTCGGTGTGGGTGGGGCCAGGCTGGCAACGGACACCGTCGGCTCGCCTTGCTTGGCGACCGGGTGCCGGGCTGGTCGTGTCGACCGCTGACGCCACCGTGAGGGCTGAGCTGACGGTCGTAGAGGTGCCAAGCCAATGGCCGCCAGCCCCTATCGAGGTTCCCGCCGCAAGAGCCGTCGTCGCCGGTTGCGAACCTGGCGGGTCGGGGCATCCAGGCGCTCACGGGCTATTGCCGTAGCCGAGGCGAGGAGATCGTCGGTGCGATTCCTAGGAAGATTCGTTGACAACGGGCGACCCCTCCCTCCCGGTGATGACGCCTCGGAGTGGCTATAGAGCGCCGACGTGAGTGGCGAATGCAGGTATCCCGAGCGATCCGCCAGCGGTGTGCTTCAGTGGAAAAACGGCCGCGAAATGGGTGGGATCGCCCAGCGGGTTGCTGTGTGTGCCCATCACCCCCTAACCTTGTCCGGGTCCCGCGCGCCGGTTGTGGTAGTGGGAGTCGTACGACCACAACGCAGAAGGTAGAACGCGTGCCCACAATTCAGCAGCTGGTCCGTCAAGGCCGCAGCACGAAGAGCGACAAGTCCAAGACGCCGGCCCTCAAGGGTTCGCCGCAGCGCCGTGGAGTGTGCACGCGTGTGTTCACCACCACTCCTAAGAAGCCCAACTCGGCGCTTCGCAAGGTGGCCCGTGTGCGCTTGTCGAGTGGCGTTGAAATCACCGCCTACATCCCGGGCGAGGGTCACAACCTGCAGGAGCACTCGATCGTGCTCGTGCGTGGTGGGCGGGTGCGCGATCTTCCGGGTGTGCGCTACAAGATCATCCGGGGCGCGCTCGACGCCGCCGGCGTCAAGAACCGCAAGCAGGCTCGCAGCCGCTATGGCGCCAAGACTGCTAAGTGAAGGATTGAACAATGCCTCGTAAGGGACCTGCCCCCCGCCGCGAACTGTCGCCGGATCCCGTCTACCGCTCGCTGCTGGTCACCCAGCTCGTCAACAAGGTGCTCTGGTCGGGCAAGCGCTCGATCGCCGAGAAGATCGTGTACGACGCACTGAAGATGATCGAAGAAAAGACCGGCGCCGAGCCGATCGCTACGCTTAAACGGGCCATCGACAACATCAAGCCCCCGCTGGAAGTTCGTAGCCGTCGCGTCGGCGGCGCCACCTACCAGGTGCCAGTCGAAGTGCGCCCCCGTCGGGCCAACACCCTTGCGATCCGCTGGATGGTTACATTCTCGCGGGCTCGTCGTGAAAAGACCATGGCTCAGCGCCTCGCCAACGAGTTGATGGACGCCGCCAACGGCCTCGGTGCGTCGATGAAGCGTCGTGACGACCTGCAGAAGATGGCCGAGTCGAACAAGGCCTTCGCCCACTATCGCTGGTGATCTACAGGAGCTGGTGATCGCCAGCCGGTAGCCCGGCTTCGCTCTCAAGAACCCTTGCCGACGGCAGGGGTTCTTGCCGTTTTCGAGCGAAACCGCCGATGTAGGTGCAGATCAGGCCGGTAGCATGGCAAGCCGTGTCGCATCGGACGCGCCGTTTGGCGTGCCCGGCTGAACGACGAGTCCCCCACCTGTTGCCCATTCGGAAGTGAACCATCATGGCTAAGCGCGAGTACCCACTGGACCGTACCCGAAACATCGGGATCATGGCCCATATTGACGCGGGCAAGACGACCACGACCGAGCGCATCTTGTACTACACGGGCAAGAGCTACAAGATCGGTGAAGTCCACGACGGCGCGGCGACCATGGACCACATGGCCCAGGAGCAAGAGCGCGGCATTACGATCACATCGGCGGCGACCACATGCATCTGGGAGAACCACCGCATCAACATCATCGATACGCCCGGCCACGTTGACTTCACCATTGAAGTCGAGCGGTCGCTGCGGGTGCTCGACGGCGCAGTCACGGTGTTCGACTCGGTCGCCGGTGTTGAGCCGCAGACCGAGACGGTGTGGCGTCAGGCCAACAAGTACAAGGTCCCGCGCATGTGCTTCGTCAACAAGATGGACCGCATCGGCGCTGACTTCTATCGCACGGTGCAGATGGTCAAGGACCGCCTCGAAGCGACCCCGGCTGTGTTGCACCTCCCCGTTGGTGCCGGTGGGCCCGAGTCGAACAAGCCGTTCGCCGGTCTCATCGACCTGGTGAAGATGAAGGCCCTCATCTGGCATGACGAGGAACTTGGTGCGAAGTGGGACGAAATCGACATTCCGGCCGACATGGCCGACGAGGCGGCTCAGTACCGCGAGGAACTACTCGAGACGATCGCCACCAGCGATGACGACTTGATGGAAAAGTACCTCGCCGGCGAAGACCTCAGCGAGACCGAGATCAAGCGGGCCATCCGCAAGGGCACCTTGGCGTTCGACTTCGTACCGATCTTGTGTGGTTCCGCCTTCAAGAACAAGGGCGTCCAGCCGATGCTCGACGCGGTCATCGACTTCCTGCCGAGCCCGCTCGACATCCCCCCGACGACCGGTGTGCGCCCCAACCACGAAGATGAGGTGCTGACGCGCAAGGCCGACGAGAAGGAGCCGTTCGCCGCGCTTGCGTTCAAGATTGTCGCCGACCCGTTCGGCAAGCTCACCTATTTCCGGGTGTACTCGGGAACGGTCAACAAGGGTGACGAGGTCTACAACTCGACCAAGGAGCGCAAGGAACGTCTGGGTCGCATCTTGCTCATGCACGCAAACCAGCGCGAAGACCTCGACATCGCCATGGCCGGCGACATTGTTGCGGGCCTGGGCTTTAAGCAGACCACCACGGGTGACACGCTGTGCGACGCCGCCAACCCGATCATCTTGGAGCGGATGATCTTCCCCGAGCCGGTGATCCACGTGGCGATCGAACCCAAGACCAAGGACGATCAGGAGAAGCTGGGCAAGGCGCTCAAGTCACTTTCCGACGAAGACCCGACCTTCCGGGTGCGCACCGACGAAGAGACCGGCCAG
>JANNNL010000651.1:0-3647 GCA_031398525.1 Actinomycetes bacterium
GCCGACTTCGACGACTGGGCATCGCAACCGAGGCGGCTCCTGGAACATGCCCGTGAGCTGGGAGCGGTCCGTGGTTCGGGGTTTCCCGCGCACTTTGACGAGTGGAGCCGGGAGTTCCGTCGGTTCCGTCCGGTCGACGCCGCGGCCCGGTTTGCGCCGCGGCCGATGTTGGTGCTCCACGGCGACGACGACGAGTCGGTGCCGGTGTCCGATGCGCGCCAATTGGCACAAGCCCACGGTTCGGCATCGCTGCGGATTCTTCCCGGGGCGGGGCACCGTTTGCGCCACGATCCCCGAGCGCTAGCGATCTTGCTCGGCTGGCTGGAGCGCCAAAAATCCGAGTCGCCCGGCCACGTAGCTTCGCCGCAACCGCCGTCGGGCCCCTGACTGAGCGAACAGACCCCGTCGCACACCCCCTGACTTCGGAAGGGAGTCGTCTGTTCGCCGTAGTACTAAGCTGGCAACTTTCCGGCCCGTCGTGGGCCCGACATCTCGGAGTGACACCGGTCGATGAGTGCTCGCCACAACAAAACGCTTCGTTCGCTGGCGCGCCGGGTGCCGCTGGTCAGCGCGTACGAGGAGCGCATCGCCGAGCTCACCACCCAGGTCGCCGGGCTCCAAGGACGCATCGACAACCAGGTCGGTACGTCGTTGTGGGTGCCGCCCGGGCACTTCTACTCGCCGATCCCACCGGCCGACGAGATTCGCGGTCGTGAGGCGCAGATTTTCGGGCGCGACCCCCGCCAGGTTCCCGGGCTCGACTTGCGGATTGATCAGCAATGGGCCTTGCTTGCCGAGATCGAGCCGCTGACCGCTGGCGTGAGCTTTGCCGAGAACGAGAGCGAGGCCCGCGAGCGCGGAGATCGCTACTGGACCGAGAACCCGTCGTATGGGCAGGGCGATGGGCTGTTCCTGACGGCGATGCTGCGCCATCTCCGCCCGGCGCGTCTGATCGAGCTCGGATGCGGCTATTCGTCGGCATGCACTCTGGACGCGCGCGATCGCTACCTGGACGGCTCGTTGGAGTTGACCTTCGTCGATCCCTACGCTGATCTGCTCGAATCGCTGTTGCGCGAGTCTGATCGGGGTCGGGTGACGGTGTTGCCCGTTGGGACCCAGGACGTCGATCTTGCGGCGTTCGCCTCGTTGTCCGATGGCGACGTGTTGTTCATCGACTCGACCCACGTGGCCCGTACCGGCAGCGATGTCAACCGGATCTTCTTCGACATTCTGCCGTCGCTCAACCCGGGCGTGATCGTCCATCTCCACGACATCTTCGCCAACTTTGAGTATCCACCGCCGTGGGTTTACGAGGGCCGTGGGTGGACCGAGCAGTACGTGCTGCGCGCATTCCTGCAGTACAACGATGCCTTCGAGATCATGTTGTGGCCGAACTTCCTACATACGCTCGATTCGGTGGGAATGATCGAGCGGTTCCCGATGATGCGCCATAACTGGGGCGGATCGTTCTGGTTCCGAAAGACCCGGTGAGCAGGCCGTTCGTCCGTGTCGTCGTGCTCAACTACGACGGCGGCGAGATGACGATCGACTGCCTGGAATCATTGCTTTCGACCGAGTGGCCGAGCGACCGATTCGAGATCGTGCTCGTAGATAACGGCTCGATCGACGGTATCGCCGACCGCGTCAAGAACAACTTTCCCGCGATCCGGGTGCTGGAGCCGATGTCGAATCTCGGGTTCGCCGCGGGTTGCAACCTGGGCATGCAAGCGACCGGTGCGTACGACTACGTAGCGCTGGTGAACAACGATGCGACCGTTGAGCCGGGCTGGTTGCCGCCGTTGGTCGAGGCACTCGAAGCTGATGCAACCCTCGGTGCGGCCTCATCCAAGATGCTGATCGCTGGCCAGTTCCACGAGGTGTCTTTCTCCGCCCCCGATGCCGAAGGGTTGGGACGGGCCGATCGTCGACGGCTCGGGGTGCGAGTGTCGGCGGTTCATGTCGATGGAGAGCGGGTTGATGGTCGGCTGTCGGCCGACGAAGGTTTCTACGCGCCGGAAGCTCCGGAGACCCGCAATGGCGAGGAGATGGCCTGGTGGTGCGGTCGGCAGGGGACGATGCGACTTGCCTCGAATGGTCGGCCGGTCCGTGAGGTCAGGGTGCGATTGGCCTGCTTCGACCGACGGCGAGTGACGATCTCTACGGGGGTCGAGACGCTCGATGTGATCATAGACGCCACCCCAAGGTGGTTCACGCTCCAGTTGGAGCCCGAGCCGGTCTCGGTCATCAACAACGTCGGCTCGAACCTGTTCGCCGGTGGTTTCGGTGGTGATCGCGGATTTCTGGAAGCCGATCGTGGTCAGTTCGACGAGCCGACCGAGGTGTTTGCCTGGTGCGGGGGAGCGGTGTTGCTCCGCCGCACCTATCTCGATGCCGTTGGAGGATTCGATGAGCGACTGTTCCTGTACTACGAGGACACGGATCTGTCGTGGCGGGGACGGCTGGCCGGATGGAGCTATCTCTACGTGCCCGGCTCGGTCGTCCACCATCGTCATGCCGCATCGTCGGGTGGCGTGGGGTCGCCGGTGTTCCAGTTCCACACCGAGCGGAATCGACTCCTGGTGTTGATCAAGAACGCGCCGCACCGCGTAACGTTGCGGGCGTTGGCCGTTCAGGCGCGGATCATCGCCGAGATGGTCGTCATCGACGTCGTCCGTCCGACATTGACGCTGCACCGGCCCCACTTGCGTCGCCTGCGGCCCAAGCTCCGGGCGATGTGGGGCGTGGTCAAACTCGCCCCGGCGATGCTGTCCGATCGCCGGCGGTCACCCGCATCTTCTGCGGAGCGCGAGGCGTTGATGGCTTGGGAAACGACCAAGGAGTCGTTGGCATGAGCACGCCTGTGGTTGCAATTCCTGGCCGGCGTCTGAAGGTAGGCGTCTACAACCTGTACTGGCAGACGATGGGTGGCGGCGAGCAGGTCGCCGGGGCGATTGCCGAGGTGCTCAGCGCCGATCACGACGTGGACGTGCTGGGTCCGATCGCCCCGCCGGTCGAGGCGATGCGGTCCCGCCTGGCGATCGATCTCCGGCGGACCACCTACCGCCGGGTCAACGATGATCTCGGTGCGTCGGAGGCGAGTGCCGACTACGACCTGTTCGTGACCACGACATACCTGTCGACGGCGGTCAATCGGGCTCCGGCGGGGCTGTACTACGCCCACTTTCCTGAGCCGCCCGCATCGGGTTCGGAACGACGCCGGATGGCGATTGCCCGTCAGGCGGTCAAGTCGATTGACCGACTACCGATCCAACCTGCGCGGGTGACCGCGGCCCGTGCCGAGTTCGCCTCGCGGGTCCGTTCGCGAGACTTCCTCGCCAGCTACTCGACAGTCTTGGGAAACTCCGAATACACCTGTGGGTGGATCAAGCGGCTGTGGGGGGTCGATGCGTCATTGCTCTACCCACCGGTGCGGACGATCACCGGTCGGACCCCGAAGCGCCCGATCATCGTCTCGGTCGGCCGCTTCTTCGACGCCCGCCACGGCCATTCGAAAAAGCAACTCGAGATGGTGCGGGCGTTCCGTGACCTGGTCGCTTCCGGACGGGCCGATGGCTGGGAGCTGCATCTGGTCGGAGGCTGTGACTCCGCCAACCGCGAGTACTTCAACGACGTGCGAAAGGCCGCGA
>JANNNL010000669.1:0-1582 GCA_031398525.1 Actinomycetes bacterium
GGCCAGGCCCCAGTCGGTGTCGCCGCGGGCCAGATCGATGAAGATCAGGTACCAACCCACGCACGGCGTCAGCGTGTAGAGAATGACGCCCGCCCATAGATCGGGAAAGTCACGCAACACGATCCAGCCGAGTGCCCAGGCAAACGCGGGGACGACGACGAAGTTGGTGACCACCGCAATCGCCGTTGGTTTGCCTTTGCGGAACGCCTGCCCGACCGCGCCAATCTCGACGAACGCCATCACGGCGAAGATCACCGCGAACGACCCGATCCGTACGATCCAGTCGAAATCCGCCAGCGAGCCGCCGCTCGCCCGATTGACGCCGAGTCCGACGATGGCGGCGGCGATCAGGACTACCGGTTTGCGTTCGTCGCGCACCGACAGCGGCCGCGTTCGGCGAACCAATGCCGCAGTGATGCCGAGCGCATCGGGCCGGGAGCTCACGCCGCGTCGGTCTCGACGGGCAAACCGGCGGCGACCCAGTCGGCGATTCCTGCGTTGAACCGCAGCACGTTGCGATACCCGCGCCCCTCCAGGAGCCGGGCGGCGAGAAGCGCCGCGCCAGCCGCAATGTGGGCGGCGGCCTCCGCGCGGTCGATTTCGCGGGGCATCAGTGGGCCTTTGCGCCGAATTCGTCGGTGTCGGCGACGACCGTGTAGGTCTCCCAGGGGACCTGGTCGGGATCGTGGGTCCACACCTTGTCTTGGGTGGCGTAGCAACAGGTGTGGGTCTCGTCGACTCGAAACGGCAGACCCAGTTCGGCGAGACGGTGGGTCGCGGCGACGACCGCCTCGGTATCGGCGACTTCCACGCCGAGATGGTTGATCGTGCCCGGTTCGCCCTCGTTCTCGATGACGATGAACTTCAACGGCGGATCGGCCACCACGAAGTTGGCGTAACCCAGGCGTTGCTTGGCGGGACCGACCCCGAACAGCTTGGTGTAGAACGCCACCGCGGTGTCGACGTCGCGTACATTGATGGACAGTTGGAATAGGGACATGAGGGTCTCCTCTGTTAATACATGAACTTATGTAATAGTGTAGGAGATGGGCTGAGGATGTCAACCAAAACATCGAAGATTGTCGAAGTAGCTGACCCGCTGGCCGGTCGACCGCTGCTCGACGCCGAGGCCGCCGACGGTTTGACCACGCTCTACAAGGTGCTCGCCAACCCGCACCGGTTGCGGTTGCTCCACGCGCTGGCTCGCGCCGGGGAGATGTCGGTCGGGGGTCTCGCCAACGAGGTGGGAATGTCGATTCAGGCCGTGTCGAATCAACTGCAGCGCCTTGCCGATCAGCGCATCGTGGCGGTCCGTCGCCAGGGAAATCAGGCCTTCTACCGGGTCATCGACCCCTGCATTGGTGGGCTCCTCGAACTGGGCCTGTGTCTCGTCGAACAGAACCAGGCGGGCTAATCGGTGGCTGCCCGAGGAACCGCCGGGAAGGAAATCTGATGCCGCGGCCGGACTCGATCACGCTCGCCGAGGGGCCGCAACCCCGAGGTGCGTACCCGCATGGTCGCCGGGCCGGTGACTTCCTGTTCGTCTCGGGAACCAGTGCGCGACGGGCCGACGGCACGTTCG
>JANNNL010000693.1:0-9019 GCA_031398525.1 Actinomycetes bacterium
AGCTGCTCGGAGCTGCGTTGGCCAAGTTGTTGGACCATCTGTCCCAGCCGTTCGAGCTCGCCACGCATCTCGACGCGGACCTGCTCAAGGCGACCGTCGATGAGTTCCTTCTTGGCATCAAGCTCGCGTTGGCCGGTTGCAAGACCGCTGCCGAGCTGCTCGCGGTTCATCACAGCCGATTGCTGGAGGGCGGCCTGCACCGCCGCATCGCGTTCGGCCCCCGCCTGTCGGCGGAGCTCAACCATTGCCGCATCGACGGCCGCGGCGATACCAATGGCCGGGTCGATGGGACGCCGAGCGCGATCGACGAGGACCACTGCACCGAGAGCGCCGAGCGCGGTCGCAACGAGGACCAGCAAAATGACAACGAACACCATGGGCCGATCATGCCCAAGGGGTGTTACATAGTTGTTTGGGGCGGGTGTCTACTCGGAGGTCGCAGCGCGGTCGAGTCGGAGCGAGGCCGAGTTCATGCAGAACCGTTCTCCGGTCGGCGCGGGACCGTCGGGGAACAGATGGCCGAGGTGGGCGCCGCACCCGGCGCAGGTTGCCTCGACGCGCAGCATCCCGTGGGAGCGGTCCTCGATGTATGTCACGCATTCGGGGCTCAATGACTGAAAGAAGCTCGGCCAACCGCAGCCCGACTCGTATTTGGTTGTCGAGGAGAACAGGGCAGCGTCGCACACGATGCAGTGGTAGGTGCCATCGGCATGCTCGTTCCAGTACTCACCGGTGAACGCTCGCTCGGTCGCCGCGTGCTGGGTGACCTCGTACTGCAGCGGCGTCAGGCGCTGGCGAAGCTCGGTGTCGGATGGCCGGGAGGATGAGCTCATGGGTTCAGTCTTGCGCGTCACGCGTCAACGGTCGAGTGCCGGGAGTTGGCGGGGCGTGCAACTGGCAAACAAGGCCTGCTGAAGGTGGTTATACTACTACTCTGAGCGGGAGGGATTGCCATGAGGTTGACCGCCAAGTCGCAAGAAGTCATTCCATTTCGGCCACATAGGGCACTGCGACGATTGTTGGTCGTGCTACTCGCGGTAGTTCCGGTCATGTCGTCCGTCGTGGCGATACCGGTGGCGACGGCCGAGGTACATCGCCGATCTGTCGATCTCCCCGCCGGTTGGAGCGTGGCGGTAACGAGGTCGGGGGAATGGGAGCTGGCGTTGTCGGACACTGCGGTCGAGATGCGCGATGCCCGTGTCGAGTTCCGTCTCAACGGGCGGGTGTTGGGATTTCCGGTGGAGCAGGGGGACCGGTTGGTCGTTGTGCTCGACGAGCCGCCGAGTGGCGACTGGTCGGGTCTGTCGGCCTGGCAGGGGGGCCATCGGCTCGATGGCCCCAACCTGGCGTCAGCAGTCGTTGCGACGAATCGCACCACGGTGTTTCCCGCCGCCGACCCCGCTCCGATTGGGTCGGTCGACCCGGCGGCGCGCGGGCCGTTCGCAACGGCGACCCTGTCGTATTCGCTCGATTCGCTGACGGTCGAAGGCATGCCCGAACCGCTCGAAGTCACCGCCGAGGTGATCGTCCCCGTCGACGCCCCCGGGATCCGTCCGTTGGTCCTCTTCCTTCACGGCCGTCATGACACCTGCTATCTGCCGGCTCCCGATCCCGACCCTGAGCTGCCGCTGACCACGGGCGACTGGCCGTGCCCCGCCCCGTACGTGCCGATTCCGAGCTGGCTCGGCTATCGGTATGTCGCCGACCTCCTGGCGTCCCAGGGGTATGTCACGGTGTCGATCGCCGCGAACGGCATCAATGGTCAGGACTCGGTGCTGCAAGACGCCGGCATGAGGGCCCGTTCGATCCTTGTCCGCCATCATCTCGCCCTCTGGGAGGAGTGGTCACGCGACGCCCAGGGACCATTCGGAGACCGGTTCGTCTCACGCCTCGACATGCGCCGGGTGGTGCTCGTCGGTCACTCCCGCGGCGGTGAGGGTGTGGAGCTGGCGGCCATCGATGCACCGGCCGAACGGGCCCCGTACCGCATCACCGGCCTGGCATTGATCGCGCCCACCGCATTCGGTCGTCAGGTCGCCCCCGGGGTGCACACCGCGGTGTTGCTTCCCTACTGCGATGGCGATGTGCCGGACCTGCAGGGGCAGATTTACGTCGACAACGCCCGGGACCTGCTCGGCGGCGAACCCGACCCGGCGCTGCACTCCGCGGTGATGATCATCGGGGCAAACCACAACTACTTCAACCAGGAGTGGACCCCGGGACAGGCGGCGGCGCCCGCCGCGGACGACTGGGAGTTCGTCGGCCTCGCCGATGCCCCGAACTGTGGATCGGAAGCGCCAGAGCGACTGAACCCCGCCGAGCAGCAGGCCGTCGGCGCGGTGTACATCGCCGCGCTCGTCCGCCTGGCCGCCTCGGGCGACCAGGCCGTCGTGCCGTTTCTCGACGGTGGGCGAATCGCCGCCGAATCAGCCGGTCGGGCCGTGGTCTTCACCCACGCGGTCGGAGGGAACCATCAGCTCGTCTATCGGGCAGAGGACGAGAATCCCCTGGTCACCATCGATGCTTCGGCTGGGATTTGCGCGGGCTACGAGTCGGGAGATTTCGGTCCCTGGCCAGGCTGCGCACCCTCGGCTGCCTTCGAGCAGCAGCCGCATTGGTTGCCGATGTACTCGATGGAGACGCTCCCGGCCCCTCGGTCGATCCGGGCGGATTGGGGTGAGGATGGCACCGTCTCGGCCCGGTTGGACGCTCCCGTCGACCTCACCGCGGTGAGTCATGTCGACGTTCGGGTCGCGCTTGATCCGAGTTCGGCACCGGCGGACCTGCGGGTTCGTTTCACTGATTCGACTGGCGCGACCAAGTTGGTTCGCCCCGAACTTCGCCGCGTCGATCCGCTTCCATCCGGTGGTTCTCCGCTCCCCAAGACGTGGGCGTACACCCTGCGGGTCGACCTTCGCTCCGTCTCGGCGGCGATGCGCCCCCAGATCGCCGCCATCGGAGTGTTCAGCAACGCCCCGGCCCTCGGATACATCCTCGATATTTCCACGCGGGTCGCCCGAGTGGGCAAGCCGTCGCTCCCCGAACGATTGCCGCGAGTCGATGTTGCCTCGCTCAACGTCGTCGAAGGAGACGGGCCGCATACCGAGAAGTTCGTGTTGCAACTGACCCGCACCGCAACCCGCGCGGCCCGACTATGGGTTCAAGTCGTGCGAGGTACCGAGGTCACGGGCCACGAGGTGGTGATTGAACCGGGAGTGCGCCGCGTCGAGGTGCCCGTCGAGATCGCCGGCAACCGGGTCTTTGACGCATACCACCCCGAGGTGACGCTCGCGGTTGCGGCGCTCGACAACATCACCGTCGGGCGTTCAGTCGCGCTGATGACCATCATCGAAGATGACCCGCCGCCGTCGATCGAGATCGCGCCGATCCTCACCGACGTGGCCGAGGGTGAGGCCCTGACATGGCAAGTCACGCTCTCGGAGCCGATGGGGACGGCGTTTGGGGTGACTGCGCTGTTCACCGTGCCGTCATCCGGACGCGAACTGCACACCGATGACTTCACGGCCGACCAACTGAGCACGTGGTTCATCGACCCGGCCATTCCCCCGATTGCCCTATCGGAACTAGGCTTGCAGGTGCCTTTCGCGTACTTCGCCCCCGGGGAGACGACGGCAACGGTGACCATCGCAACCGTGGCCGACGGTGCGGCGGAAGGGATCGAGCTACTGGCGTTCGATGCGCAGATCGCACCGCTCTCCTCGACGGCGGTGTCGTTCACCGCGTCGGTCCGAGACGTCTGACCTTGGTCGAACGGTCATCATCGACCGGAGAGTGCGACTTGTGACACACCCGCGAAGTACGTTCAATCCTCATGAGCAACGGGACCCCGTCACTGCCTGACCGCTGGATCACCGACTGGACACCCAGCGCTCGCTGGCCCCACTACACGCGAGCGAACGCGGGCGAGGTACTGCCGACGTCCGCGTCGCCGCTCGGCCAGACGTTCAGCTGGGACAACGGCATCATGCTGGGCTGGCGCGACGGCTACGTCCGCCAAGGCCTCTATGCCGAGGGTGAGATGTCCGAAGTGCGGCCCGAGCCGGCGGGGTTCTTCGGCGGCTACTTCTACATCAACCTGGCCAATGTTCGTATGCAGGGCGTCCGCAACCCCGCAGTCACCGTTGAGCAACTTGACCTGGCCTTCTTCGGTGATCATCCCGAGGTGCCGCCGTATGTGGCGCATCCCGATGACGACAAGCCCGAACTGACCGACAAGATCCTCGCCCACATGGGCTGGGTGATGTCGGCGACCGAGTTTCCCGACATCGAGGTCTCCAAAGCCAACACCGTCGCCCTGCGCGCGAACCGACCCGACCTGTCATCGCTGTCGGATGCCGAGTTGCTCGCCTATGCCCGGGCCACCCAGCCAATGTTGGTCAAATTGTTCGAGGAGCATTGCGTCTGCTCGTCGAGTTCGGGAATCGCTCCCGGCGTGCTGTTCGCTGTCGGCCAGGCAATCGACGATCCGAGTGTGCCGATGCGGTTGATCGCCTCGATCGGCGATGTGGATTCGGCCGCTCCGTCGTGGGCGCTGTGGGACATGTCGCGGATGGTCCGCAACTCGACGGCGCTGTCGGCGGCTTTCGGTCCAGGGGTCGACGGTGTGCTCGATCGGCTCGAGGCGGTCGGGGGCGACGATGCCGACGCCTTCCTCGCTGCATGGAACGACTTTTCGTTGCAGTACGGCTCGCGCGGCCCCAACGAGTACGAGATCTCGAACGAGACCTGGGAGACGAGCCCGTCGATCTCGCTGGCGATCATCGACCGGGTGCGCTTCCAGACCGACGACGAGTCTCCGACAATCCGTCACGAGCGCCAGGCCGCCGAACGCGAAGCCACGATTGCCGAAGTTCGCGCCAAGGTTGCCGCCCTCGGCAACGAGGAATTGGCGGGCATGTTCGAGGCTGGTCTGATCGCCGCCAACATGATGTGGATGCGTGAGCGCACCAAGACCAACCTGGTCCGCGCCGTCCACGAGGGCCGCATGGCATTCCGTGAACTCGGCCAGCGCGCCGCGGCTGCCGGACACATCGACGACTGGCGTCACGTGTTCATGGTGCTCGACGAGGAACTCGATGCCTTTGTGGCCGACCCGGCATCGATGCGCACCACACTTGCGGAGCGCTACCCGGTGTGGCAGGAGATCAACGACCGCGAACCCCCGTTCTTCATCAAGAACGGCGTCGTCCCCCCGATCAACGAGTGGCCTCGCCGTGGCGACAACGCCGTCGATGTCGCCCAGCCCGGCGACGTGCTGCAGGGCGTACCCGGCTGCCCCGGCGTGGTGCGGGGCCGGGCCCGGGTGATCCTCGATCCAACCGATCCCGATGGCCTGGAACCCGGTGAGATCATGGTCGCCCCGCTCACCGACCCGGCGTGGACCCCGTTGTTCATGTCGGCCGGTGGGGTGGTGGTCGACGTCGGCGGCCAGATCAGTCACGCGATCATCGTCTCGCGCGAACTCGGCCTGCCCTGTGTCGTCTCGGTTACCGACGGCACCCGACGCATCCCCAACGGCGCCGAGATCGAAGTCAACGGCAACACCGGCCAAGTCACCATCCTGTAGGCGCGCCGATCACACGGTTGCGAGCGGGCGTGACTCATGGCCGCTGCACGAGCAAGCGTCGCCGACGCGTGATGTGATGGGACGATGTCCAGAGAAGCAATCCGCTCCGGTATAGAGACGTTGATTCAACCCGCGAGTGACGTGGCACGGTCGTGGCTCGGTGGTCAGATCCGCGACCGGGTCGTCGGCGCACATCCCGATGCCAAGGCCGAGGCAATTTTCAACGCCCCCGGACCTCGGTGGTTCGCCGCCGATCGGCCGATTCACCGGGTGCACTCCGACGCGTCGATGTTTGTCGGCGGCCTGCGGGCCCTGCTCTTTCAATCACTGCACCCCCTGGCGATGGCAGGTGTCGCTCAGCACTCCGACTACCGAACCGACCCATGGGGACGGCTGCAGCGCACGGCTGACTTCCTCGCCGCAACGACGTTCGGCCCCGCTGATCTGGCCGAGCAGTCGGTTGCGGTCGTTCGTCGTGTCCATCAACGCGTCGTTGGGACCGCCGCCGACGGGAGGCCGTATTCCGCCAACGATCCGCACCTCCTCCACTGGGTCCATCTTGCTGAACTCGACAGCTTCCTCGCTGCGTATCTCCGGTATGGGTCGAACCCGCTCAGTCGCGCCGATGCCGATGCCTATGTGGAAGATTCCGGATTCATTGCTCGCAAGCTTGGTGTCGAGAATCCGCCCGACTCGGTCGCCGAACTCCGTCGTCAACTCCAGGACTTTCGGCCGGAACTCCAAGGCACGCGAGTGGCCCGTGATGCGGCCAAGTTTCTGCTGATCGAGCCCCCACTCCCGTTGGCGGCGAGGCCGGCGTATCTAACTCTCGCCAGCGCGGCTGTTGCGTTGATGCCGCCCTGGACCCGGTGGCCCCTTCGGCTACCGCTCATGCCGGTAACCGAGCGACTGATCGCTCGGCCAGCAGGTTCCGTCGTCACCGGTCTTATCCGCTGGTCGCTCCCACCCGAGAGCCGCCGCACTGGCAACTTCTCCGATTGAGTTTGCCTAAAACCGGACAGTAGATGACCGGTATACGTGTGATGATCGGCATCCGTGATTTCTGCTGACGGCTTGCGAGTCGAGCGGCGGGGACATCAGTCAATGAGGAGATGCCGATGAGTTTGGCGATTGAAGCGATTGACGTGCGCAAGCGCTATACCGGTAAGGACGGTGACGTCGAGGCGGTTCGGGGGGTCAGTTTGGCCGTTCCGCCGGGGCAGGTGTTCGGATTTCTCGGCCCGAACGGGGCCGGGAAGTCGACGACCGTACGCATGTTGACCACGTTGATGACGCTCACCTCGGGTACGGCCCGAGTTGCTGGTATCGACGTCACCGTCGACCCGCATGGGGCTCGCCGCAAGATTGGCGTTGCGCTGCAAGAGGCCGGGCTCGACCCGCGTCAAACCGGACGCGAGTTACTGGTGTTGCAAGCGAGGCTCTTCGGCCTGTCCCGTGCTGCGGCGGCCGCTCGCGCTGCGGAACTGATTGAGTTGGTCGAGTTGACCGACGCCGCCGATCGGCGGATCAAGGGGTACTCGGGTGGCATGAAACGTCGCCTCGACCTCGCGTCTGCGCTGGTCAACCAACCCGAGGTGCTGTTCCTCGACGAACCGACGACCGGGCTCGACCCGGCCAGCCGCCTGACGGTGTGGGACGAGGTCCGTCGGATCAATGAACAGGGCACGACCGTGTTTCTCACCACGCAATATCTGGAAGAGGCCGACCAGTTGTGTGACCGCATGGCGATCATCGACGGCGGAGTGATCGTGCGTGACGGCTCCCCGGCCGAGTTGAAGGCGGAGCTGCAGGCCCGTACCGGGTCGGCCAGCGAGCCGACCCTTGACGATGTATTCATGGATGCCACCGGTCGCAATCGCGACCGGGTCGCCGGCGATGTGCAGGAGGTCTGAGCCGTGAAACAATCACTCATCCTTGGTGGCCGCGCGATCCGCGAGGCACTACGCACCCCCGACTCGTTGG
Source organism: Actinomycetes bacterium (assembly GCA_031398525.1). Taxonomy (GTDB): domain Bacteria; phylum Actinomycetota; class Acidimicrobiia; order Acidimicrobiales; family Ilumatobacteraceae; genus JANMJD01. The sequence goes on from JANNNL010000693.1 coordinate 7,571, forward strand.
TGCCGACGATCTTCATCCCCCTGTTCTTCCTGGTCGTCAACGTCGGCCAGACCGCCCGCATCTTCCCGACGGCCAACACCGAGTTCCTTGCCGGCCAGAACTATGCGGCATTCCAACTGCCCAGCTCACTGCTGCTCTCGGCATCGTTCGGAAGTGCGGCGTTGTATCTCGTCGAAGAGATCGAGGGTGGCTACTTCGACAAGCTGCGAGCCACCCCGATCTCGCGAATGGCGATCATCGGCGGGCGCCTGTACGCCGAGATGATCAAGACGATCGTGATCACTGCGGTGATGGTGTTGATCGCCCTGCCGTTTGGCATCCGGATTGAGAGCGGCATCCTCGGATTCCTCGTGCTGCTGGTGCTTGTTGCGCTCTGGGCCGTGGTGTTCAGCGGATTCATGCAGCTCATCGCCCTGAAAACCCGCAGCGCAGCGGCGACTCAGGGGGCGAGCATGGTGTTCTTCCCGCTGTTGTTCCTCACCCCGAACTTCGTGCCTCGCAGCCTGCTCACCCGCCCGATGGAGATCGCCGCGACGTTCAACCCGGTCACCTACATCATGGAAGCGGCCCGCTCACTGATCCTCGACGGTTTCGATTGGTCGGTCCTTGGCACCGGCTTCCTCGTTGTCGCCATCGCCGGCGCCGTGATGCTCGCCCTCAGCGTCCGCATGATCAACCACTACGACTGACGCCAGCGCGAAGCCGGACTTGCCACCGACCGCAAGGTGTGTTGGCGAAGGCCGAGACCGTGCTGGTGATGGACGAAGGCATCCCGCCGAGGGCGCTCCTTCGCCTCAATCGCCTGACCGTCGGTGCCGACCCTGCGCATCTCACGCACGACCGCAGCGATGTCGAGACCAAGAATCGCGCCGTCGCCAGTCGGCATACTCAAAGTGCCCGACTGTCGGAGTCGATCTCGACCCCTTTGAGAGAGATCTCGTCAACGAGCGACCGACACAAAGTGGAGACGATGGGAAACGAATCCGCGACCCCCTCCTTGACCGTCCCCGGCGTCGGCACCGCCAACTTGTCCAACGCCCCCAACGCGGAAGCCGCCCCCGGGTGCCCGGGTCGAGGTGGTGGGCGTGGTGAAGTCGGACCGTTGCGGGTAGACGTTGTTTGGAACGGCGGTGACCTGGGCACACACCTCGGAGCGCCCGAGTCGGCGTACCGTGAACCAAGGGAGTCTTGATGCCAGCTAGAACGGATCGAAACAGGAGCGGACCTAGATGGAGGATACCCGTGAATCGGCGTTCGATCTCCGTAGCGGGGGCCGTGTTCGGCGTAACGATTGCGCTCAGCGCCTGCGGCGACGGAGGCGGGAGCAACGGGGCCGCGGTAGCCGCAGGCCCGTCGCCTCAGAGCGGTTCGCTACCCCAGGGAAGCGAGTCGGTCGATCTGAACCCGGACGACTTCACCACTGACATTGACAACCCGTATTGGCCGATG